>CALVEO010000022.1 GCA_944326615.1 Candidatus Gastranaerophilales bacterium
GGGAGCAGCTCTTGACGAGCTTGCGAGTCATTAGAGATGCGGGTGAGGGTTTATTTAGAAGTTAAGAAGATAGGAAGCTAAGAAGGTAGGCTGTTTACGGTAAAGGCTTATCTTCTAATTGCCAAAGTCTACCTTCTTGTAGTGATATAACAAGTTCATGCAAGGCCCAGGTATCGGGTGCAGCGGCTACGTTCCTGGGATAAACATAAATCTTTCAAGCAAAACAGATGCGAGGGATAAGAAGTTAAGTAAATCTATCCCGAATTACGTGAATACCCGAGTGCGTTGACTGAACAAAGCGATATTACGAATAGAATTTACAATATTTGAACATTCATTAAAGCGACTTATGCATAGTCGTAAGCTGTAATGGATGGAGCGTCGCAATCTCATAATTTATGTTATATTAATGAGATTACTACGTCGAATGCTTTGCATTCTCCTCATAATGACATAGAAAATTTAATTATAAAAAATGAGAATAATTCCTACTTTACAAATATAATTTTATGGTGTATTATAAAATTGTAGAAAAAGAGAGATCATTTTTTGATTAAGAAAGGTGGTAAAAAATGGCAAAATTTGTATGTACAGTATGCGGCTGGTCAACAGAAGCAGATAAGGCACCTGAAAGATGCCCTCTTTGCGGCGCAACTACATTTAAAGAAATAAATACAGCAGAAGGCAAAGTTTACGCCTGTGAACATAAAGTAGGAGACGGCAAAGTAGAAGATAAAGAAGTAATGGATGGTTTGAGAGCACACTTCACAGGTGAATGCACAGAAGTAGGTATGTATCTTGCAATGTCAAGAGTAGCTGAAAGAGAAGGGTATCCTGAAGTAGCAGAAGCTTACAAAAGATACGCTTTTGAAGAAGCTGAACATGCTGCAAAATTTGCAGAATTGCTTGGCGAAGTTGTAACAGATTCTACTAAGAAAAACCTTGAAATGCGTGCAGAAGCTGAACAGGGAGCATGTGAGGGCAAACTTGCTATTGCAGCAAGAGCAAAACAGTTAGGCTATGATGCAATCCATGACACTGTTCATGAAATGGCTAAAGATGAAGCACGCCATGGAAGAGGATTTGACGGACTTTTGAAAAGATACTTCTCATAATTGATGTCATAATCTAAAAATTAAAAAGACCTCCTTTGGAGGTCTTTTTTTATTAAAACCACTCTCTCATAAATATTCTGAAATTTTTTGCACTCGTTTTTTGTTTAAGCTATAATTTTTTCATAATGTGGTAATTTATAAGGAAAAGATTATGCTAACCGGAAATCAAATAAGAAAATTATATTTAGACTATTTTAAAGATAAACATCAGCACACTGTTGTAGAAAGCTCAAGTCTTGTGCCTGATAACCCTACAGTTTTACTTACAACTGCGGGGATGTTACAGTTTTTGCCGATATTTTTAGGGATTGTTAAATCACCTTACAACCCGCCAAGAGCCACATCCTGCCAGAAATGCGCAAGAGCCGGCGGAAAAGATTCGGATATTGAAAATGTCGGAAGAACACCGCGCCATCATACATTTTTTGAAATGCTCGGTAATTTTTCGTTCGGAGATTATTACAAAAAAGAAGTTATCCCCTGGGCGTGGGAATTTGTTACAGAAGTTTTGAAACTCGACAAAGACAGATTATGGATTACGATTTTTGAAACAGATGATGAAGCTTATCAAATCTGGCGAAGTGTCGGGGTTCCTGATGAACGTATTAAACGCAAAGGCAAAAAAGATAATTTCTGGGGTCCTCCGGGGGCATCAGGCTCATGCGGCCCATGCTCTGAAATTCACTATGATTTAGGCGAGCAATACAAGTGCAACGACCCCAGAGGATGCGGCATTGATACCTGCGAATGCGACAGGTGGGTTGAAATCTGGAATCTTGTATTTACAGAACTTTATCAGGACGAAGAAGGCAACCAGTCTCCTCTTGAAAGCAAAAACGTTGATACAGGAATGGGGCTGGAACGTATTACAATGGTTTGTCAGGGAGTGGCATCTACTTTTGAAACCGACCTTCTAAGACCAATTATGGATAAAGTTTCTGAGATGAGCGGCGTGCCTTACAAACAATCTGAAAAAACGGATATTTCTTTGAGAATTATTACAGACCATGCAAGATGCGTAACATTTTTGATTTCTGACGGTGTCATTCCGGGAAATGAAGGAAGAAGCTATGTTTTGAGAATGATTTTGAGACGTGCTCTGCGGCATGGAAAAATTCTCGGAATGGAACTGCCGTTTTTATACAAACTCGTTGATGTGGTTGTAGAAAATTACGGTGAAGCATACCCTGAACTTGTAAAAAATAAAGCAAAAATTATTGATACAATCAAAAAAGAAGAAGAACGATTTGCAAAAACACTTGACCGCGGTTATAAAATGCTTGACGAATTTATCTCGGCTAAAAAAGACATTGATGGCGAAAGTGCTTTTAAATTGTATGACACTTACGGCTTCCCGTTTGAACTGACAAAAGAAATTGCATCGGAAAACGGTTTAAAAGTCGATGATGCAGGCTATAAAAAAGCTATGCAGGAACAAAAAGACCGCGCAAAAGCTGCCGCTGAAAAAATCAGTGTTACAGGCGATATTAAATATGCAAAAGTTGAAGAAAAAGTCGGTTCTACAGAATTTGTCGGCTACAGTGAAAACGAATGCGATGCAAAAATTCTTGCAGTTATAGAAGGCGACGGCTATACAGATGTTGTTTTGAATAAAACTCCTTTCTACGCTGAATGCGGCGGCCAGGTCGGAGACAGCGGCGTAATAGAAGACAGGAAGGCAGGAGGACAGGAGGTCAAGCTGGAAGTTCTTACAACTTTCAAAGTTAACAAACTTTTTGTCCACAGATGTAAAGTTATTAACGGTGAGGATTTAACCGGTGTTGAAGTTCATGCAAAAATTGATGTTGAACGACGTGAAAATATAAGACTTCATCATACATCAGCACACTTATTGCAATCTGCTTTGATTAAGGTTCTCGGCGATGAAGTTCATCAGGCCGGTTCGCAGGTAGAAGAAAACAGAATGCGTTTTGACTTTACATTCTCGCGTGCTATGACGCCTGAAGAAATTTTTAAAGTTGAAGAAATAATGAATAACTGGATTTCAAAAGGCTACGATGTTGTAACTGATGTTATGGATATTGAAAAGGCAAAACTGACAGGGGCAACAGCACTTTTTGGCGAAAAATACGATGATATAGTAAGAGTTGTTTCAATTACGGACGGCAAAACCTGCATATCAAAAGAATTCTGCGCCGGAACTCATGCACTAAATATACGTGATTTAAGGTTAGTCAAAATCGTTACGGAAGGCGCAATCGCTGCAGGCACAAGACGTATTGAACTTTGTGTCGGACGCTCTGCTTTTGATTTTATGAATGCAAAAGTTAAAGAAATCGACAAAATTTCCTTAATGTTCAAAGTTCATTACGACGGTGTTGTTGAACGTATAGAAAAACTTCTTGACGAAAATAAAGAACTTCAAAAAGAACTTACAAATGCAAAAGAAGAAAACGCAAGAGCAAAATTTGCGACTTTCCTTTCAAAAGCGCAGAATATTGAAGGCGGAAAACTCTTTATTTCAAAAGTTGAAAACTTTGACGGCAATGCATTAAAAACAGGGCTTGAATATATGTCTCAAAAACTTGGCGAAAGCATAATAGTTATTGCATCTGAAAAAACTGTTGCCGTAAAAGTTTCTGACAGTTTTGTTAAAAAAGGCATTAATGCCGGTAAAATTGTCGGAGAAATTGCAAGGGCAACAGGCGCAAACGGAGGAGGCAGACCAAATTTTGCACAGGGCGGTGTGAAAGATGCTTCAAAACTTAATGAAATTTTGTTAAAAATAGAAGACGATTTAAAATCAGTTAAAGTTTAAAAAATAAGCCGGATAATTTATAAAATTATCCGGCGTTATTGTTTGTAATTCCGTTTTATTCATCATCCTGCTGCTGTTTAATTAAACTTCCGACAGCCGCATACATAGCTGCAGAAATCTCAGCAGTTGATGAGAATGGCCCGTATTTTTTTATAAAATTGGCAACATCAAATGTATTTAAATAATTCTGCAATGCTGCAGATGATTCGTCTGTCAAATTGGTTACAAACATAATATTTTTCAGATAATTTGTTGCCTTTTCTTCAACATCATCTTCATCATATTCTGATGATGCAAATTGTGTAACATCTTTTTGTTCTTTTTCTTTTGCTGTAACACCGTATTCTTTAGCTTCTTCATTTGCTTGTTTTTCCTGCTTTTCCTGCAATTTGTCTTCTTCTTCAACAGCAGCAGAAGCTGATGTGTAAGCTGATACTCCTGTAATTTCCATATACCTGTCCTTTCTGTAAAACTATTCTTTTACAATACGTATATCGGATAATTTATACAGGAACTTTAAAAATTTGTAAAATTTTGTAAATAAAAAAACCAGCGCAAATCTATGTAAATAAACCGCCCACAAAAGAGTTGCTGCGGGCGGCAAAATACTGTTTCAAAATGTAATACGTTTTATAGTAATTCTTTCAGATAATTTGGCAGAGCAAAGCGTGCGTTGTGATAATCTTTATTATAAATTTTACACGTTTTAACAATGTCTTCATATCTATTCTCAGCAAAATATGAGAGCGGTTCTACATCAATCGAACAAAATGCCCATGCCCAGTAGCCGCCAGGGTAGGTCGGAATATTTGATGTGTATGTCGCACATACAGGAAATACTTTTTTCAACAAATCATACATTTTTTTGATTTCTTTTTTATTTACAAACGGACTTTCCGACTGGGCTGCAACAATACCGCCTTTTTTCAAAGAATTTTTTACGTTTGTGTAAAATTCTTCGGTAAACAAACCTTCACCAGGTCCCATCGGGTCTGTTGAATCTATTAAAACGATATCATATTCATTCTTTTTGTCTTTAATAAATTCTATTGCATCACCGACCTTTATTTCAACACGCGGGTCTGTCAATCCGCAGGAAATTGAAGGTAAAAATTCTTTGCACGCATCAATTACCATTTCGTCAATTTCAGCAAGAACTACTTTTTTTACAGATTTATGTTTTAAAACTTCTCTCACTGTTCCGCCGTCTCCCCCGCCTATTACAAGCACACTTTCGGGGTTTTTGTGATGCATCATCGGAATATGTGCAATCATTTCGTGGTAATGATATTCATCACCTTCGGTTGTCATCATCAAATCATCGAGAGTTAAAACTCTGCCCAAATCTGAGTCTGTCTCAAAAACTTCAACTTTCTGAAAGTCTGACTGTTTTGAGAACAAAACTTTTCCAGCTTTTATTGCAATCCCGAATCCGGCGGGTGTAATTTCGTGATAATATCCGTTTTCTATTCCGTTTTTAATCATTTTAACCTCTCCTTTTCTTCAATTATACAATAAAAAAAAAGATTTAACCCAAGTAAAACCCGCTGAAATTATGAACGTTTCTGTTACTTATCTATCAAGCATAGAACTTGGAAAAGAATGTCATTAGGCAAGGTTTTAGAATTGGCACAGTTTTTAAATACCGATATTGTAAACCTGCTAAATTTCAACGGTATTAATATGCCAAAACCTCTCCGGGATATAGTACAAACCGCGATATGCCGGCTTATTATTTTTCTCCCATAATATGTAAATGAAGGTGAAAAACTTCCTGACCTGCTTCTTTGCCGGTGTTAATCAGTGTTTTATATGATTTTAAACCAATTTTTTTAGTTGTTTCTTTAACGGCCATAAGCAATTCACTCATAAGATTTTTGTCCTCAAGCTCATTTAACGATGCAACATGAACCTTTGGGACTACAAGAAGATGAACCGGAGCTTTTGGGTTAATATCTTTAAATACAACAACATGTTCGTTTTCGTACACAAATTCGGTATTAAAATCACCGTTAATTATTTTACAAAAAATACAATCTTCTGACATAAATTTCTCCTTATTTTTTATCTTGTACGCCGGATTTACCAATCCAACCGGAACTTTTTAAATAAATTTGACTTTTTGCCCTCTAATAAAACCCTAGCATCTCTAATTACTCTCGTCAAGAGCTGTTTCCTCCTCGAATGGAGAGGGGCAGGGCGGAGTACGATTTGGAAGATAAGAGGGTAAGAGGATAGGAAGATAAGCTTTTTACCGTAAATAGCCTACCCTCCTACCTTCTAAATACGCTTGCCCTCCGGCTATCTAAATAACTTTTCTTAATTTTTATATCTTAAAAAAATGTAAATTAACTTGCCAATTAAATTTATGTAAAGTAAAATAGTAATTACTTGAAACCCTTGGGGAGGATTTATAATTTTATGCCGGAATTAGCAAGACGACAATATGACAAGCAGCAATACAGAATTAACTATTATGGTACAGACTATCAAAAACGCACAAATACCGGTACCATAAAAAAAACTGTCCCGCTAAGACACAGCGTAAATACTAAAAAAGTTGCAAGAAATAATTTGATACACAGAATTATTTCTGTTGCCGTTGTTTCTATTCTCGGACTTACTATACTGCCTTACGGATTTAACAGAGTTACAAAATTTATGTTCAACCCGACCCCTTATAAAGAGATAAAAGCAGATTATAATAAGCTTTTGTTTCCTACATCCGATTATCTCTCAAACCACTGGTTTTTGGGGGAGCGTTCGCTTGAAGGAGCAGAGGTTAAAAAACCTGCAATGACCCCGCTTGTAGAAGGGGCAAAACTCACAGGGCTTGAAAATCAGCTTAAAAATCTTGCTCCATTATACCCATCCATTCACCCGTCAATTTATGTCTGGGATTATGAAACAGGTAATTACGCAGACATTAACGCTGATGAAATTTTTCCGACAGCAAGTATTATAAAACTTCCTGTACTTGTTCAGCTTTTCCGTTCAATTGAGAAAAACCAGCTTACAATTTATGATGAAATGCCTCTTACAGAATATTACAGAACAGAAGGTTCAGGCAGCCTGCAATTCAGGGCAGCAAATTCAAAATATTCAATTGACACTCTTGCCAGAATGATGATAACAGAATCTGATAACTCTGCAACAAACATGCTTATGGCACGTTTGGGCTCTATGACTGATATTAATTCAGGTATCAGGGAATGGGGTTTGAAACATACATACGTTCAAACCTGGCTGCCCGATTTAGGTGGAACAAATCATTCTACAGCCAGAGATATGGCAGAAATTCTTTATAATATCGACAACCCCAAATTTTTGAGCCAGAGTTCGCGTGAAAAAATCTTTGACTATATGGGTCATGTTCATAACAACCGTTTGATAGCAGCAGGAATACCATCCAATGCAACATTTTTGCATAAAACAGGAGATATCGGAAAAATGCTCGGAGATGCGGGAATTGTTTTTGCACCTAACGGCAAAAAATATATTGTTGTAATCTTTGCCCGCCGTCCGCACAATTCACCGCTCGGTAAAGAATTTATCGTAAAAGCTTCTGAAATAATTTATAACAACATGGTCTATTAAATTAGAAAAAAATATTTAATACATATAAAAAAATAAGGCGGAGATATACTCCGCTTACGTTTAATTAAAAAGGAGTTGTATACAATTTATACGGGGTTCATATCCGGTTTGCCGGCAATGCCGATTAAAATGTCAATAACTTTTGGCATCTGACATTTAAATGAATAATTGCCGTTTTTTAAAGAACATTTCGAACAGTCGCATTTAATAGAATAGCATTCTAATGCCTGTTCAGTCCAGCTTTGTGTTATTGATGCAGAAATTTCACCGTTATTCTGCGGATAAAATACGTCCTCATCCATAGATACCTGCCTATTACTTAACCCATTTATATTTTAAACTGCAAAAACTGATTTTTAATCCTCTGTTCAGAGGAATTTAATCACAAAACAGGTGTTTTTTTCAATGGAAGGGTAAACGTAACCGTTGTATATTTATCCGGAATACTTTCAAATTTAACAGTACCGTTATGAGCAGAAATAATTTGCTTTGAAATATATAAACCAAGTCCTATATTTATACTTTTATGCTGTTTAGCAAATGAAATAAATTTATCAAATACATCATCGGGATTTTTGAGGCTTACTCCCAAGCCGGAATTTTTTACCGTTATAATTAAATTTTTTTTGTTATTCTGGATATTAACTGATATATTTGTATTTTTAAAACTGTACTTTATAGCGTTTGTCAAAAGGTTGTGCATAACTCTTTTTATCTCATTATAATCACATAAAATATTATCCACCTTTGAGTTATACGTAATTTTTATGCCTATATTTCTTTCAAACGCTAAATATTTGACCTGTTCACAACATTCTGTTACAAGTTTTTTGAATGAGTTAATTTGTTTATTAAGTTTTATCCTGCCATTTTCATATTTATACTTATTCAAAACATTAACAACAAGATCTCCGAGGTATTCATTGGAATTTAGCATATTTTGAAGAATTTCCAGCTGCTCTTCATTCATATTTTTACTGTAATTTGCAAGCAGCAGCTTTAATGCAGAATTTTCTGCAAGAACAGGACCTTTCATATCATGAGTAAGCATTGCAAGATAAGTGTCTGTTTCTTTTGAACGGTTAGCATTTTCCCTGCAGGCATTCAAAAGACTGCATATTTGAGATTTTACGACTTTTACATTGAAAGGTTTTTCTATATAGATATAAGATCCAAGGTTAAAACCTTTAATTTTGTTTTCTGCATCCGAAAGTGCAGAGATAAAAATTATCGGCGTGTCAAAATTGAGCTTGCTTTTCTGTATAATCTCGGCAAGTTCGTACCCTGACATATCAGGCATCATAATATCAAGAAGAAATAAATCAAACTTTTCATGTTCAACAGCTTTTGCAGCTTCTTTGGGTTTAATATAAATTTTTAGATTTAAACCAAAAGATTTCAACATTTCTTTGAGTAAATCACAATTAAAGGGATTGTCGTCCACAATCATGACATTCAATCCCTTTATATTTTCACATTTTATGTTTGAAGAAATTATGTCTAATTTATTTGTTTTGGAGCTTTTATTGATAAAATCTTTTATAATCTCTTTCCTTATGGGATATTCAATAACATTTTTAACGCCGCAGTTATTTGCATTTATAACATTTTGTCTTGATATATCCCTTGATGCAAGCCAGATTTCTATACCTGAATTTAATTTACAAAAACTTTGAATTTCTTTTAAATCTTTAAAATCGGTTTTGATAATACAGAGTCTTTTATCCTGCAGACCTTTTAAATTTTGAAGCTCCTTAACACTGTTTGCAAAAACAATATCTTGATTCCCCGAAGAGGATAACAGATTTTTCATAATTATAACTATAATTAAGAATTTTTTCAAATCAATTACCTAATGAGCTATATTTTTGATTTATGTTTGTGTTAATGATAAACTGAAATTATGGCAAAGACTATAGAAGAATTAGTATCGCAGATAAAAGGCCGCCTCGATATTGTTGACGTTGTCCAGGAACGTGTAATATTAAAGAAAAACGGCTCTCACTACTGGGGATTATGCCCTTTCCACAAAGAGAAAACCCCGTCATTTTCAGTAAATCCCAATTTAGGTATTTATAAATGTTTTGGCTGCGGCGAAGGCGGGGATGCCTTAACCTTCATAATGAAAACCCAGAATAAAAGCTTTATAGAAGTTGTCCGCGAGCTTGCAGAACGATTCGGACTCGAAATGCCCAACAATTTTCATAAGTCAGAATCAAAAGAATTAAAAGAAGAAATGATTAAAGCCTGCACAAAAGCTGCTGAATTTTATAATCTGCGTCTTTTGAAAGACAAAGAACCTGAAACAACGCGGGTTCTTGAATATTTGAACGGGCGTGGAATTACAAAAGATATCATTGAAAAATATCATCTCGGTCTTGCACCAAAAGCTTATGCAGTGTTTTATAAAAAATTCCGTAACGAATTTTCAGAAGAAGTTATGGAAAAAGCAGGTCTGATTGTTAAAACACGTGAAGGCGATGAATATATTGACAGATTCAGAAACCGCGTGATTATTCCGATACAAAATGAATTCGGAGAATACGTTGCATTCGGTGCGCGTGCGATAGAAAAAGACCAGACACCTAAATATTTGAATTCATCAGATTCACTGATTTATAATAAAAGCAAACTGCTCTACGGTCTTTATAGTGCAAAAGATGCAATAAAAGAAGATGACAGTGTAATTTTAATGGAAGGTTATTTTGATGTAATCTCAGCCCAGGCACATGGGATTGGGAATGCAGTGGCTTCCTGCGGAACTTCGTTAACGGCTGACCATATTAAGCTCCTTTCAAGGTACACGCCGTCAAGAAGGATTTATCTTTCTTTTGATACGGATTCCGCAGGACAAAAAGCCACTAGAAGAAATGCTGAACTTATAAAAGAAGCATTCACCGGCCTTGGCAATATAAAACAATTTGATGAAAGCTATATTTCAACATCTAATGATAAATATTCCTGTGAAATAAGAGTTATTGCACCGCCTGAGGGAAAAGACCCGGATGAATTTATACGCTCGGTCGGAGCAGAAAGCTACAGGGAGTATATGAAACATGCTCCGCTTCTTCTGGATTTCCAGCTTAATGCAATTTTGAAAGAAAAACCTTCATCACCTGTTGAAAAAACAAAAACTGTTAAAGAAATTATTCCTATTTTGACTGAAATTCAAAATAAAATAATTCAGGCAGAATATGTAAAAATGATTGCTGATACCCTCCAGATAGATGAAAATGCTCTTATGAGCGAATTAAAATCAATGCAGATGTCGCAAGAGCTTAGAAAGCCTGACGTTGAGCGAATTGTTAAGAAAAATATACCAATTTCGGAAAAAGCGCAAAAAAATTTATTGAGCGTTTTTCTTGTAACCGATAACCACTTCTCATTTGAACAAATCAGGCAAATGACAGACAGCGCGGAATTTACGGATGAAACGTTAATAAATGTAAAATCTACAATTGACAAATTAACTTGTACCGTAAATAATGTGAAAGAATTAATTGAAAAATTATATACAGTATTCTCTGACCAACCGGATACCCAAAAAGTTATTACAGATTTGATAAGTATCTCGGAAACATTCCAAAACCTTGACGATAACGATTTTGTAACAGCAATCAGAGAAAATATCAACAAAATCAAAGAATGTCAAACCAAAAAAGAACAGGAAAAAATCAGAAATTTATATAAAAGCGCAAATGATAATGATACCGAAGCCCTGAAAATTCAAATGCAGCTAAGAGATAAGATAAATAACAGATTAAAATTGGAGAAAATTGAATGAGTAAAAAAAGACAAAACAGCTCCTCTATTGTAAGTATTATGGATGAAGATAATCTTGACTTGCATGATATTGAAGATGACGTTGCCCTCTCTGCCGATGCAGACGGTGTAAATTATATGAATGTAGATATCAGTACCGATAATATTGAAGATATCGTAACCGAAAAAATGGAAAATAAAGCAAATCTTGAAGATATCTACATGTTAAACAGCCATGAAGAAAATCCCGATACAGATTTTGAAGTTCCAAAAGGCATAGCTGTTGATGATCCGGTAAGACTTTATTTGAGAGAAATAGGCAGAATTAAACTTTTATCGGCAAATGAAGAAATTGAACTTGCAAGAAAAATACTCGAAGGCGGAACGCCCGGAGCTATAGCAAAAAGAAAACTTGTTCAGGCAAATCTGCGTTTGGTTGTAAGTATTGCAAAAAAATATGTAGGACGCGGAATGCTTTTTCTTGACTTGATTCAGGAAGGAAATTTAGGTCTTATACGCGCGGCTGAAAAATTTGATCATGAAAGAGGTTTTAAATTTTCAACTTACGCAACATGGTGGATAAGACAGGCCATTACAAGAGCAATTGCCGATCAGGCAAGAACTATTCGTATTCCTGTTCATATGGTTGAAACAATCAATAAATTGAAAAAAGTTACAAGACGCCTTGCTCAGGAACTTTCAAGAAAACCAACAGAAGATGAACTTGCTATTGAAATGAATGTTTCAATACCAAAACTTCGCGAAATCATTAAAATAGCACAGGAGCCTTTATCTTTGGAAACTCCTATCGGAAAAGAAGAAGATTCACGCCTTGGCGACTTTATTGAAGATAAAGAAGCAGATGCACCTATCAAAACTGTTGCATCAGAACTTTTGAGAGAAGATCTTGCAGAGGTGTTATGCACATTATCACCAAGAGAACGTGATGTTTTGAGACTGCGCTTCGGTATGGATGACGGCCGCCAGAGAACTCTTGAAGAAGTCGGACAGCTATTCGGGGTTACAAGAGAACGCATCAGACAGATTGAAGCAAAAGCGTTAAGAAAACTGCGCCATCCAAACAGAAGCAAACGCTTAAGAGAATATGTAGAATCATAAAAAAATCTCCCTTTTTAAGGGAGATTTTTTATAAACAAATTTTAAAAAAATATTTTAATTTTAATTCCATATTTACAAAACATATACTTTTGGCTATAATATTGTAAAAGGTAAATATGAAAAAAATGACAATTATACTTTACACAATAATAATTCTGATGTTTTTGCCGGTATTGTGGGCAATATTTATAGAACCTTACATATTGACAGTAACAAAGATTACAGTAAATGACCCGTCGCTTGCCGGATTAAAAATCGTTTTTGCGAGTGATTTCCACATAAAACCCTTTGAAACATTCAGGCTTAAACGTATAGTAAAAGCAATTAACAAACAAAACGCAGATATTGTTTTGCTTGGCGGAGATTATGTAAACGGTCATACAAAAGGGCATTCGCTTACTATCGACAAAATAGCAAAAGAATTATCAAAAATTCATTCTAAATACGGAACTTATGCAATAGTAGGCAACCATGACGGCTGGCAGGGAAAAGAAGAATGCATAAGTGAACTTGAAAAAAACAACATAAAAACACTTGTTAATAACAACTATTGCATTGACAAATTCTGCATAGCAGGAATTGACGACGCGCAGACAGGCAATCCGGATTTAAATAAAGCTCTTTCAAATATCACCAAACCTGTTATTTTATTGAGCCACACACCGGATATTATGCCTGATGTGCCTTACAGCGTAAATTTAACCCTCGCCGGACACCTTCATGGCGGACAGGTTAGACTTCATAAAGCACTGCTTGTCCCATCAATATACGGCGACAAATATGCAAACGGCTTTTTAAACGATAAAGGGAAAAAAATATATACAACAAAGGGGCTTGGAACAAGCATACTCCCTATCCGCTTTAACTGTCCGCCGGAAATTGCCGTTATTACATTTAATTAATCAAAGTCCAAAAGTTCTTTAAGATTAACACCTAAGACATCAGCAATAATTTTCAATTTAGAAAGAGTAATATCTGTTTTAGCAGTTTCTACCATAGCGATGGTTGAGCGCGAAATTCCGTTTACATCTAAAAAGTCATCCTGCTTAATATTTTTCTCTTTTCTGATTTTTTTTAAATGTTTAGCAAATTTCTTCAGATATTCATTATCCATTTTTTCATTATCAGCTTTATTGACAATTCTGAAAATCAGTCATATTGACATTATTTTTTTCAATTATAAAAATTTTTTAATTTTATTTCCAATTTTTATTGATTTATTTTTTTTCTTTGTTTATAATTTAAACGTGAAAAAATTTAGAGGTAATTTATATGATTAGTCAAAACTTAAAAAAAGAATTGCTTAAAAGTATCGACATCACGAAACAGTCAGCAAAAAACAATCTTGAAGTAACACTTGAAAGTTATACGGAAATTATGAGCAGGCTCGATATTCTTGCTTACCTTATAATCAATGATGACCCAAAATAGTTTCTTAGTGTAATGAAAATTTCCATTTTTCTCATGATTATGTTATTATATTTTCAAAAAAAAACTTTTAATTCTTGAAAATTGCAAAATACGGAAACTTTTTTATTAAAAAAACATCTTAATAAATAAGTTGTGCAACAAAAAGGTTAAGAGTATTTGGAGGAAACAGTTAAAGAATGAGAAACATTATGAGAAAAAGCATTATATTTTTAGGGACATTTTTGTTCTTATCAGGCTGGGTAATCAGAGATAATGTCTTTGCTTATACACCTGTGGATTTATACGACAATGTATGGCGTTTAATTAACAACAAATTTGTAGACCAGTCAAATAACCAGCAGGATTGGGCAAAATGGCGCCACAAATATGACAGCAAAATTCATACAAATGAAGATGCATACGTTGCTATTAATACAATGGTTGCAAGTCTGAACGATCCATATACAAAATTTCTGGATCCAAAAGAATTTGCCGATGAAACAAGCTCTATTAAAGGATCATTAAAAGGCATCGGTATACAAATTGCCGTTAAGGACGGAAAATTAATGGTAATTGCGCCGATAGAAGACACTCCGGCAGAAAAAGCAGGCTTGAAAGCAGATGATGAAATTCTTGAAATTGACGGCGTAAGCACAAAAGGCATTACGGTTGACAAAGCTGCCGACAAAATCAGAGGTAAAGAAGGAACACAGGTAACTCTGCTTGTAAAACGCAAAGATACACCGCCAAAATCTTACACAATAACACGTGAGGAAATTGAAATTAAATCTATTTCACAAAAAGTTCCGGAAGATATGAAAATACCTGATGATTTGTGTTATATCAGATTAAGCTCCTTTATAAGCAGAAATGCCGCAACAGAATTCGGAACAATTCTGAATAATAACAGTGATAAAAAAGGATTTATCATAGATCTTCGTTCAAATCCGGGCGGCCTTTTAACAAACGCAATATATATATCAGACATGTTTTTGGACGGCGGTACAATAGTAAGTACAGTTGACAGAGACGGTTATAAAGAAACACAAAGAGCCTCAGCAGGTGTTTACACAAATAAACCGGTTGTAGTTCTTATCAATAAAGGTTCTGCATCGGCATCGGAAATTTTCTCCGGTGCAATGAAAGATAACCACAGAGCCGTAATCATCGGAGAACAATCATTTGGTAAAGGTCTTGTACAGGAAATAAATAAACTTCCTTATGAATCCGGCATAAATATTACAATTCAAAAATACCTTACCCCGAACGGTACAGATATTAACAAAAAAGGAATTACTCCGGATATAGAAGTTAAATTGACAGAAGAAGACGTAAAAAATAAAAATGATGTTCAATTGAAAAAAGCAGTAGAAGTATTGACCAAAATGACAAACGGTCAGGAAATAGCTGCCCAATAAGAAAAAATAATGTTTAATAACACCGGTTTTTTAATAAACCGGTGTTATATTATGCAAATATTAATTAAGCGCTGTTGCATAATACTGATCTATAAAGTATTTTTTGAACGTATCAGGCTGCAAATGCATTGAAGCTATATCTAAGATACCCTGCGGCATTCTTTTCATGCCGGCTCTGAATAACAAAGTGTTAACCTCATTCATAAACAATGAATTATTTATTTGTCCGTAAGGTCTCGCATTTGCTGCATATTGATAATGTTCGGCTAATTTTTCAAGAATTCGTCGTTCTGATGCACTGTTATCAATCAATTTCACAACATCTTTAGCAGTTCTGTGCATTTCTTTATAATAATATTTTGTCAGGATTTTACCGTCGGGATATATATGAAAACCACCTGTATAATCAAGCGGACGGTGTTCTTTTGGAATACCTTTAAGGTTAACTTTTGATGTTATATCAACCCTGTAAGGATCGCCGTATTGCTTGGCAATTTCTTCAACCTGTAATGCTGAATCTATTCGACGATTTTGCAGAATTCCTTCACCGCGAATTTGACCGGGATTTACCTTAATACTGCCTTGTCCGGCCTCGTCATACCAGTAATAATTACCGTTTTTGCCATGCGCAGAAATTTCATGCATTCTATTCATGGTTTTTATGTAACTGTCAAGGTCTTTTGTATAACTTCCTGATTCTATAGCATCATTCATAAAAGCACGTGCTTCTCTTGAGGTTCTGATATATTTATAAGGTACAGGTTTGCCGTCATTTCCAGGATTACGACATAATTCATCTGCATTAATCTCAGGAAGTTTTTCACCAATAGAAATTCCATTAGCAGAGGTATCTTTGACAATGTAGCCGTTGTTTGTTTTTTCAATAGTCAAATGTTTTCTTGATACATACGCATAAGTATCATCGATTTTAATATCGCCTTCTCTGCCGACAGTAATTACATCGCCGTTTTTCATTGCATCTAATTTTGATTTTACATCCAGCGCTGTTAAGTCTAATTCATAATCTACCAGTTCCAATGTTTCGGTTCCATTCAAGAAAACAGGTTCATTTTTAGGAAGCTTTGTACCTTCTACTGCATTTGAAAAATCCTGTGCCCGAATTTTTTCACCAGTTGAATTGGCATTATTAGCAGAATTAAATTGTTCATACTTTTCATTTAATTGTTTTTGCAATCTTGTTTTTTGTTCACAGTCAGGCATTTTGTCAAGCCATTTTTGAGCCTTATCTAAGTCTGCCGCTGTTCTTGCACGTCCGATATTGTTGCCAATCTGAGCCATTGCCTTGGACTGTGTATGTTCCTATAACACTTGCGATGACAAAGGTTTTGATTTTAATGACTCTGCATCATTAGATGTTTCATGTTGAACGTTATCTGCAGTGGCGGCTTTTTTAGAAGCATTAAATTTTTCAAGGCTGTCATTCAGCGAGGCCATACGCTCATTCAATGAAGATAAATTTACAGATTTTTGGTTGAGCATTGAATTTAAATTATTCAGTGCTTTTGTTACTTCAGCAGGGCTTTTTGCATCTTTTAGTGCATTAACAGCCTGCATTAATTCTTCAGAGCCTCCGCGATCAGGATGAACTTTTAAAATCAAAGATTGTAACTTGTTTTTATCAGTATTATTCCTGCTTAGCAGATCAGAGAACTGTTCTTTTATATCAGCTGCAAGCTGAGCTTCATTCAATTGCGGACGAAGTTTGTCTATTTCATCTTTCAGCTCCTGTTCGCTCATGGCCTGAAAATCTCTTTGATAATCTTTATCATTAACTTTTTGGTTTTGCGCGATATTTTCCTGTTTATTTTGGCTGTTTGCACTATAAGAATGATCTGTGTTTTTTCTTTCTAATCTTGGGGCATTTCCGCCTGAAGGTGCATTAGGACCGTCAGGTCTGCCGGAAGTATTTGCTGCAGAATCAAAATCAGCACCGCCTTTTGTAAATTTATTTTTTACATTGTGAAATTTATCCGAGGCTTTTTGATATAAATTTGTATTTTTTAATTTATTACCGAGTTTTTCACCGGCAAAACCGACAGAACCAAAAGCCATGTTAGTTAACGTACCGCTTAAGCTGACTTCTCCATTTTCGACATATTCTGCTCCGGCACCCACACCAACATCAGCTATAGTATCAATTACTGTTTCTTCCGTTTTTGTTAAAGCTGCAGCGTTTCCTGCCGTAGTATTTGGGACAGAAGCCTTATTAACTGCGGATTTTACACCCTGTTGTTCAAATTTTGTTAGTCCTGTTTCAGCAGCTGATGTAGTGCTTGTTGTTGTCAAACCTCTTTCTGCTGTAACAACAGCTTTATTCTCTAAGCTTAAGGCATTATTTTCTAAACTTGCAGCAGTTTTTTGTGCTGTTTGTTCTGCTTTTACAAGTCCTGTTTCAGCCTTACCAACCGCATTTGCAGCCTTATTAACAGCATTTGCAGTCTTTGCGCCTTTATAGACTTTATAACCGGCACCCAGAGCTTTACCGGCACCAAATGTTAAACCTGTAACGGCACTGTCAACTGCTGCATTGTCAAGTATTTCAGTAAATTCTCCATCCTGCAGCCCTTGCTCTGATGTCATTCTGTCAGTAGTTTCAACAACTACATCGGCAACCATCGTTGAACCAGCTGCAACAACAGCTCCTGTAACCACTCCTGCAACACCGCCAGTTGCAATGGTTGCAGCAGTAAGAGCAACAGCACCGCCTATTTCAGCGGTTGTTTTAACAATAGCCGCGCCTGTCTGCTGGGATTCATTATATTTTGCTACACGCTCTCCGATTGACTGTTTTGTACCAAAAGCTTTTTTGTAATTTTCAGCCGTCGGCTTCATTAAATAGTCAGCTATAGCATTCTGGTTATAATCTATACCGAATTTTTCTTTAAATGTAGCTTTAAATGCATTATCGCCTTTTTTAGCTGCAACTTTCAGTTCTTCAATAGTGTTTTTATATGCTTTCAAATCTTCCCGAACTTTTGATGCCCTGTTATCAGAACCCCATAAAACACTTACAGCGTCAGCTACATCACCGGCCCAGCCGTCTTCTTTCATCTGCTGGTCAAATGCTGCCTGAGCACTGTCAAGCTGTTCGGAAAGCATATTCATAGTCTGGGTTTGGGCTGTTTTGCTATCTACTCTGACTGTATCTGCAAAATCAGATTTTTGAACATAACTGTTTTTCAAAATTTTGTTATCATGCGACATTACAAGTGAATTCCCGTCGGCATCAATAACATTCATTCTGTCATGGCCGTCCCCCCTTGAACTGTCAACTGCAACCTGCCTGTTGCCTACTTTTACAGTTTTTCGGTGCGCACTTACCTGTGCCCATGATTCTTTCAAAATTACACCGTTATGCGCCACAACATAAACCTTGCCCTGTTTATCTTTTGCAATAGTACGTCCATGTGTTGCATCTCCGATTTTGGTAAGTTCAACCGAGCGTGATTTTTTGTTATTTTTGTAATAATCTCCGACAACTTTTTCACCTGCGCCGTTGTGATTAATCAGACCTAACTTTTTGTAACTTTCTTCACGTTCTCTTGCAGCGGCTCTTTTTTGTTCACGTATCTGTTCATCTCTTGCATATTCTGCTTTTGCTTCATCTGCAGATTTTCTGCCCTGCAGAGCTTTATCATCGGCTTCTAATTCTTTAGGAATTTTAATCTCATCACCTACACTGAAATACTTAGCATTTTTACCTTTTAGTTTGTCTTGATTTGCTGCCATCAAATCATCTGCAGATACTCCGAATTTTTTTGCTATTTCAGATATACTTTCGCCGTTCTGAACGATAATGCCTTTTGTATTACCTTCACCGTCATATTCTATTCCATATTGCTTACCATCAACAATTTTTGCCTGCTCAAGACGTTTTCCGGTTTCTGAATTATAAACCGTAGCGGTTTTATTTTCTCCCTGTGTAACAAGTTCCTGGGTTGTCCCGTCTTCCATATAAGCTCGTTCTGTTTTCTTGTCGGCTTCTGCTATAACTTCAGACAACAAATTTCCGTCTTTTAACTGCTGAACGGTATTCTTACCAGGTTCTGCAATATTTGCCGTTACGGTGCCGTCTTCGTTATAAGTGTAATCTGTAGTTTTTGCGACATCATTTCCGAGATCTTCAATCTTTTGAGTTAATACAGGCTTACCGTCAACATAGGTATAATCAGATTTAACAGAACCTTCTGTAACACTCTGTTTAGTCTCCACACCGTCTTCGTAATCTATAACGGCTGTCTTTGAACCTTTATTTGTAACTATTGTTTTTTGTACGGGTAAATTGTTTTCTATTTCGGTTGTTTCCGTATCACCGTTTTGCTGAACAATCTGCTCTTTTGTAAGCTTTCTCTTATCATCAAAAAATTTTGTTGTAACAGCATTATTTTGATCAGTAGACATAATCTGTGATGTTTTATCCGGATTGATTGTCTCCTGCGAACCGTCTTTATAGGTAACAAGAATTGTCTTTTTGCCGTTCTGTTCAACAACTTTGGACTCCGTAATATTTTCACTACCCTGCGAAAGTTCGTTTACAAAATTGAACAGCTCTTTTTTATCAATATTTTTTAAATTCTGGCTTTTTAAAAACTTTTTGGCTTCGCGTTTTGTAAGTTTTTCATTACCTGCAGCATCCTGCAGTTTTTCAGTAAACTGCTGCATTTCATTTGCATCCAAAACCCCGTTTTTGTCAATATCTGCCGCATCAAAAATGGATTTTTGTTCTTCTGTTTTTAACTGCTCGCGTCTAATACCGCCTTTTAATTGCTCGGTATCTACTACACCATAGTTTTTTGAACCTTTACCTAATTGAATTTCAGACATTATTTATCCTTTTTTTCTTACTGCACTATAAATACAGCTACGGTAATGTCTGAAAAAAACTTTACAGTCCGGCTCCTATCCTATCCTATCCTATCCTATCCTATCAGGCATTATAACAATGTTTTAACCATTTTTAAATCTATATTTACATTTTGTAACATGTGATATTGCAAATCACTTGTATTAAGTATTGTTACAGAATTATTTAAAAAAAAGTGTTTTTAAAGTATGCTTGGCGTGTGTGCATGTGCACATTTAATATAGAAAGGGAAATTATGCCAAAATTTAATCTTATGTCATATATTATGCCGCCCGAAGATAAAATGTTTTTTACATATTTTCAGGACAGCGCTGAAATCTGCCAGAAAACAGCAAGGCTCTATGACAAAATTATGCATGACCATTTGAATGATGAATACAAAGAAAAAGCGCTTAAATATAAGAAAAAGGGTAAATTATCATACAAAGCAGTTTTAAAACAGCTCAACAAAAGTTTTATAACGCCTATTGAAAGAGAAGATATTCAAACAATTGCCGTTCAATTAAATAAAATTACAAAAAAAATAGTAAAAGCCTGTTTAAATTTGGAAGTATACAGATTGAATAATTACACCGAAGAAATGAAAGAACAGGCTTTAACTTTGGTTCAGGCAACAGACAAACTCGCCGAAATTATTAAACTATTCAAAAAAGTTTCTGATGTTGAAAAAATTACCAAACTCAACATTGAAATGAAAGAAATAGAATCCCATGGAGACGAAATTCACCGCCGTGCAATGGGAAATCTGTTTTCAGGTAAATATGAAGCTCTTGAAGTTATCAAACTGAGAGATATGTATAAAGAAATTGAAAATGCTTTTGATGCCTGCTTTTATGTTTCAGACACAATTCTGAATGTAGTATTGAAGCAGTCTTAGGAATTAAAGAATATGACAATAACAATTTTACTTTTAATAGCTGTGGTACTGGTAGCTCTGGCATTTGAATTTATAAACGGATTTCACGACTGCGCAAACGCAATTGCAACGGTGGTATCAACAAAGGTTTTATCACCAAAACAGGCAGTCCTTTTCGGTGCAAGTCTTGAATTTGTCGGAGCATTAACAGGCACACACGTTGCAAAGACAATAGGCGCCGGAATTGTTAATGCCGATATGATTACATTGACAGTAATTTTCTGCGCACTTTTAGCCGCCGTAATCTGGAATTTGTTTACATGGTGGTTAGGGCTTCCTTCAAGCTCCTCACATGCTCTTATAGGCGGACTTTTAGGAGCTGCAATTGTAAAAGCAGGTCCAAGTGTTGTTCATCTTAATACTCTTATGGACAAAGTTATAATCCCTATGTTTACATCACCTGTGCTGGGATTTTGTGTCGGATTTACTCTAATGCTTTTAATTGCCTGGGTTATTCTTATTTTGAGAGAAAACCCGCAGACTGTTAACAAACAGTTCAGAAAACTACAGCTTATATCATCAGGCCTTATGGCTCTGAGTCATGGTTCAAATGATGCACAAAAAACAATGGGTATAATCACTCTGGCCCTATTAGCAGGAGGAGTGCTACATAAAAGCCCGTCAGGAGAATTTGAAATACCGCTTTTTGTAATCATTGCCTGTGCAATCACAATGGCAGCCGGAACTATGAACGGCGGATGGAAAATTATTAAAACAATGGGACATAAAATTATAAAATTAAAACCGATACATGGATTTGCGGCAGAAACTTCTGCTGCAGGCCTCATTTTGACGGCATCGCATTTCGGAATTCCTTTGAGTACCACACACGTTATCTCAACAGCAATTATGGGTGTAGGTTCAACATTCCACGCACACGCTGTTAAATGGAGAATTGTCGGAAATATAGTTATTGCCTGGATTGTAACAATTCCTGCGTGTATGATTATTTCTTCTATCATATATTTTTTGATATATAAAATATTTTAATAATTTGACAAAACGTATAAAGTCCCCTATAGTATATAAAAGATACTAAAGGGATTTTGTTATGGAACTTAAAGACTTGCCCAAATGTCCCGTTGAAACGACATTAAAACTTATCGGCGAAAAGTGGAAAATCCTTATTATCAGGGATTTATTAAACGGAACAAAACGCTTCGGTGAATTAAAAAAAGCCTGCAGCGGAATATCACAGAAAGTCCTTACTACAAATCTTCGTTCAATGGAAGATGACGGTCTTGTAAAAAGAGAGGTTTTCCCGCAAGTACCGCCACGTGTCGAATACACTCTCACAGATGTCGGATACAGCCTTGCTTCTGTATTGAACTCCATGGCAAGCTGGGGAACGGATTATAAAACTTTCTTGAAACTTCTTAAAAAAAGAGGTTAATATGTTAGTGTGCCTGACAGGGTAATATTTTACAAAATTTAATTGTGTATAATACTTTACATAAAATAGTAAAAATTATTTTATCATGTATTATATATGTAGGAGAAATTTATATGAAACTATTAACAGCAATCCAACAAGCGTTTCCTGAAAAAAAAGAAGATTCTCACTTAAAACTTCTTTATTCCAATATGAGTCCTAAAACAAGAGAAGAAATTATTTACCGCAAAAACGGAAAATCTATAGACAGAGTAATTGAAATTGATGTTGCAACAGGATTGAAAGTCAAAACAACACACTATGACTATTTTAATGACAAAAAAATCCGCTCTATTGATGAATATGATAGAAATTCAGGCAAAAAAATAAGAACTGTTAATTATGTTCTCTACAAATCTATCGATGAATATGATTTAAATACAGGTAAAAAACTCCGTACAATTAATTTTAATATTAAAGATGAGACAAAAATTTCATCAATACAGGAATACGATCAGCAAACAGGTAATATTGTTACTATTTCTATCTACAAACGTGATGGCAAAACCGTCAGTATAATCAAAAAAATTGATCCTGAAACCCGGAAAGTTACAAGCTGGGTAAACAATAAAAACCTAAATTACAAACCAGCAGAACCTGCAAAAGTAATGACAAGAACTTATGATAATATAAAATTGCAGGAACCAAAAGACAGAGAAAATATTGCAAAGCTTATTGATAGTTTGTACAAAAACCAGTTAAAATTTGAAAACATTAGATAGGGGCAGCGTAGCCGCTGCACCCGATACCTGGGTCTTGCATGAACTTGTTATATCACTACAAAAAGGTAGACTTTGGCAATTAGAAAATAAGCCTTTTAACGTAAAAGGCCTACCCTCCTATCTTCTTATCTTCCTATCTTCTAGCTTGACATCCTAGCTTCCTACCTTCTTGCCCTCCGAATCAGTCTGCCCTCCAAATAAACCATTTCACTACTTGCAAAGATAAAAGTTTTATGACAAAATTCTAAAAGGGTTAATAGACAAAAACGCAAACAGATCTAAACTGCACCTGCGTTTGCAAAAAAGGAGATAAAATATGTCAACGTATATTGAAGATGTTTATGCAAGACAAATATTAGATTCACGCGGCAATCCGACAGTTGAAGTTGATGTTAAATTAACAAATGGTGTCAGAGGACGCGCTGCTGTACCTTCAGGTGCTTCTACAGGAATTTTCGAGGCATTGGAACTTAGAGACGGCGACAAATCAAAATATATGGGAAAAAGCGTTCAAAAAGCCGTTGACAACGTAAATAATATCATTGCTCCTGAGCTTATCGGAGAAAAAGCTTCGCATCAAAAAGAAATAGACACTTTTATGATTGATATGGACGGTACTGAAAATAAATCGAAACTCGGTGCCAACGCAATTTTAGGGGTATCGCTTGCTGTTGCAAAAGCTGCTTCAAAAGCATACGGAATGTCTCTGTATAGATATTTGGGAGGAATTAACGCTTTAACCCTGCCAGTTCCTATGATGAATATAATAAACGGCGGAGCACATGCAGATAACAATATTGACTTTCAGGAATTTATGATTGCGCCTGTCGGAGCCGAAGGCTTTTCACACGCACTTGAAATGGGCTGTAATGTCTTCCATACATTAAAAAATGTGTTGAAAAATAAAGGAATGGCAACATCTGTCGGCGATGAAGGCGGATTTGCACCGAATTTAAATTCAAATTCAGAAGGCATTGAAGTAATTCTTGAAGCAATAGAAAAAGCAGGCTACAATACAGATCAAATTAAAATTTGTCTTGATGTTGCCTCTTCGGAATTCTATAATAACGGAATATACGAACTTAAAGGAGAAGGAAAAATTTTTAATAACAGTGAAATGGCGGAATTTTTGGAAGAATGGATAAATAAATATCCGATAATTTCAATAGAAGACGGCATGGCAGAGCAGGACTGGGAAGGCTGGGAAATGCTTACACGACGTGTAGGAAACCGATGCCAGCTTGTCGGAGATGATCTTTTTGTAACCAATACAAGAAGACTTGCTGACGGAATAAAACGGCATGTAGCAAATTCTGTCCTGATTAAAGTCAATCAGATAGGTACATTATCTGAAACACTTGATGCAATATCTATGGCGCATGCTGCCGGTTATACAACAATAATTTCACACCGTTCAGGAGAAACAGAAGACACATTTATTGCAGATTTGGCAGTTGCAGTAAACAGCGGGCAAATAAAAACAGGTTCCGCATCTAGATCTGACAGAACTGCAAAATATAATCAGCTTTTAAGAATTGAACAAAAACTCGGAGCAGCTGCTAAATACATTGGTCTGCAGGCTTTTAACGGTCAAAAATAAACTTTTATTCTTAAAATATAAGATTATCCCGCTGTAAAATTGTGCAGCGGGATAATTTTTCGGGTAATTCTGCTATTCAAAAATTTCATCAGGCTTTAACTCAAAGGCTTCAACCGTTGAATAATCAACAGGAAGTATAAAGATAATTTTCTCAGATATTGCCTTTTTGTCAAGACGCATTAATTCAACCATTTTTTCAGGTTTAAATTTTAAAAGCGGGCTAAAATTGTATTTCTTTATTACATCTTCTGCCAGAAATGCGTAATTTTTATCAATAAGATTTCTTTTGACTGCAAGATTGAATGCAAATTTTATACCTTCGACAACAGCCTCGCCATGAGTGTATTTTTTATAATTTGTAATTTTTTCTACTGCATGGCCGTATGTATGCCCGAAATTCAAAATTCGCCGCAAACCGTTTTCTTTTTCATCTTTTTCAACAACAGAAATCTTTAACTTTACACAAATTTCTATTAATTTAGATAGAGTTTTTGTATCGCGGTTTAAAATTTGTTGATATTTTTCACTCAAAAAATTTGTAAGATTTAAGTCTTCTTCACACTTACAGCTTTTTTCAATAAATGAATATTTAATAACTTCTCCCATGCCGGTTTTAAATTGTCTGTCATCAAGAGTTTTCAAAAACACCGGATTTATAAGAACGATTTTTGGCTGATAAAAAGCACCTACAAGATTTTTTCCATAATCCGTATCAATTGCGGTTTTGCCGCCGACAGAGCTGTCAACACAGGCAAGAAGCGTTGTAGGAATTTGGACTAAATCAATCCCTCTCATATATGTTGCAGCCGCAAATCCAGCCATATCACCAACAACCCCGCCGCCTATTGCAAGCATCATATCAGCGCGGGTCAATTTCATCCTCTGGGCACAGTCTAAAATTTTTTTGTAATTTTTAAAATTTTTTTCTTTTTCTCCGTCTTTCAAGACAAATTTATTTTTCTGAGGAATTTTAAGTTGTTTTCCGTAAAGCTTTTCAATCTTTTCCGATACAACAGCAAGATAGTTTCTGCCTGATGTAATTTTAAAAATTTTTTCAGCAAAGTCAATTATTTCAGAATTTTCTATTACAACAGGATAACTTTTTTCTTCTTCTTTTATATTTACTGATAAGTCAACCATTTAGTTTCAAAACTCCAAGAATTTCCTGAGCGATATCATAAGGTTTTTTGCCTGCAGTGTCAATAATTATATCTGCCTTGCGGTAATTCTTTTCCCTGAGTTTCATTATTGACGCTATTTTTTCAACAGAAAAGTTTTTCTTTAACAGCGGTCTTTTGCGGCCAGCAGAACCGTTTTTGTCTGTCATAAAAGTTTCATTTTTAATACGTTCATAAATCTCGTCAGGTGTAGCTTTAAGATAGATTACATGCGATGTTTCAAGCATTATTTTTCTGTTTTCTTCTTTTTCAAAAGCTCCGCCACCTGCAGAAATTATAAACTTTTGTTCTTTACAAAATTTTTTTATTTTTTCAGACTCAAGCATTCTAAAAAAAGCTTCACCATGCCTCAAAAAAATTTCAGAAATTTTTTTTTGCGTGCTTTTTTCTATTTCTTCATCAATATCAGCATACTGAAAATCCGGCAAATACCGGCTTAATTCAGCACCAACCGTCGTTTTGCCGCTTCCCATCATCCCGATTAGTATGATATTGATTTTCATAACTCAATATTACAATAAACACATTATATTTTAATGTAAAAAAATATTACACATTAGCTTGTTTAAAATTAATAAATAAAAAGCTTGACAAATTATTATATTTATGTTATAAAGAATGTGGGGTAAATGTATATTTATAAGTCTTGTCAGATGACGAGACTTTCTTTTTCGAAGTAGGAATAACAGGGAGAAAATTAGTGTATCAAAGGGATTTCAGTATTTGTAAACATACTGTAACATTGCATGCCTATTTATTAAAGTTTTTGGTATAAATTTCCGAAAATTAATTTACGGACAAATAATTAATTGGAGGTAAATTTTTACATGAATTCAAAAATTGAAAATGTTATGGTCGCAGACTGTAACACCGTCGCCAATGGCATTATGAAAGAAATTAATGACATTGACGCAATGGAGAGAATGCTTAGCAGTGAGTTAACATCTGAGGATTTGTTCAGAATTGACTGCGCTATTTTATCCTCACTAAGAAACACTGCAGACTTTTCAAGAGAGTTATTAAACCAGCTTGAACAAGGCAAATTTGAAACAGTGGCAGTTAAACCGAAAAAATCTCTTGACAGTGAACTTACAAACATACAGCGTCAGACAATGGTTGATATAACTTTACCATTACAGAATATGTTTGATGAAATGATTAATTATGTAACAGAAGCAGTAGTTTAAAAAATCAAGGAGCAAAAAAATGAAACAAGAGCCCCGAATTGAACCAGTTTTAGAAGCAGAAACATTTGTTATCAATGATGAAATTTTGAAAAGATACGAACTTTTTATTGATGAAAGTAAGATAGAAAATTTTAATGACATTAACTTTATAAGTTTATTAGACGAATAAAAGAGGTTTTTATACCTCTTTTATTTTTTATCTTTATCTGAGCGTTCTCTGACAGAAAGTCTTATTGTTGTTCCAAAAAATCCGAACGCTTCTCTGAGTTTGTTTTCAATATAACGTTTGTAATGATCTTTCATCAAGTCAGCATTGTTTGCAAAAATTACAATATGCGGAGGCTGAATACCTGTTTGTGTTACATACATAATTTTCAACCGCTTGCCTTTTGATGAGGCGGGAGGATTTAGCATATAGGCTTCTTTTATAACTTTATTCAGCAAGCCTGTTGAAATACGTTTTATACACTGGGCGTAAACTTTTTCAGCTTCGATGTAAATCTGGTGGAGTCTCTGTTTTGTAACCGCAGAAATATAAATCTTCGGCGCAAACTCCAAAAACGGAATATCATTTGACAATTTTTTATTATATTCATTAATCGTGTTTGATTTTTTATCCTCTATCAAATCCCACTTATTAATTGCAATAATCAAACCTTTTCCGGCTTCTGTAATTACTGATGCAATTTTCTTATCCTGATCGGAAATCCCCTGAACTGCATCAATAACCAGAAGAGCAACATCACAATCTCTTATTGAGCGGATTGCTCTGTCTACGGCAAATTTTTCCACACCCCAGTCGACTTTTGATTTTTTTCTAATACCTGCAGTGTCTACAATAACAAATTCTCTGTCATTATAAGTTATTCTGCTGTCAATACTGTCGCGTGTGGTGCCTGAAACATCCGAAACTATAACTCTGTTTTCGTTTAATAAAGCATTAACAATAGACGATTTTCCGGCATTAGGCCTGCCGACAATTGCAATTCTTATTGTTTCATCTTCCTTTTCTTCAATATCACGCGAAAAATCTTCTGTTACCATATCAAGCAAATCGCCGACACCGCCTGAACCATGAAGTGCAGAAATTCCTATGGGCTCTCCGATTGCAAGCGAATAAAAATCATTAACCATCATCAAAGATTCAGGGTTATCGGATTTATTAACCGCAAGAAAAACAGGTTTGCCGGATTGGCGCAAAATATTTGCAATATCGTAATCTACCGGATTAACACCCTGTTTGCCGTCAACAATAAAGATAATTTTATCAGCTTCTTCACAGGCAATCTTTGCCTGATCAAAAATCGAAAGCATAATTTCATCTTCATCGCCCGGAACAATTCCGCCTGTGTCGATAACAGTAAAAAGCTTATTCTGCCATTCAACATCAAAGTATATTCTGTCACGCGTAACACCAGGCAAATCATCAACGATAGAGTTTCTGGAACCTATCAAACGGTTTACAAAAGTTGATTTGCCGACATTCGGACGACCTACTATTGCTACAACGGGTTTTCTCATAGGTGTATTATAACATGAAAAATTATATAGAGTTATAATAATCCTTCAACAGCTTGCAATCATCTTCAATATTAGGGCTTTCGCACACCAGTGCACCTTTTACATTGAATTCTTTCAAAACTTTTATCAAATCTTTATAATTCATGTCAGATTCTTCAAGGTTAAGATGCTGCTTTTCACCCTTTGATGTATATTCAATTCCGGCAAGATGTCCATGAAAATTATCAAGAGCATATTGACCGATTTGATTTCCTATTTTTTCCAGAACTTTTGAAAACTCATCATAAGTATTATATTCCCCTGCTGTTCTTGCATGAAGATGTGAAAAATCAACACAAGGCAGAACCTGTTCAAATTCTTTTGAAAGATTTATAATTTCATCTAAATCACCCCACTGTGTAGCTTTTCCGGTTGTTTCGGGGCGAACCCAGACATTTATTTTTTCACGCTCGAGAACATCAATAATCCTTTGAGTCTGTTTTTTAACCTGATTATATACAGTTTCTTTATCACCGCCCATATAGAATGCAGCATGGTATGTTATACTGAAAGCACCTGCCTGTGAGGCAACCGATGCTGTATCTATAATTCTTTGCACACTTGCATCAATTTTTTCTTCCTCTTTGGAATTAAGATTAATATAAAAAGGGCCATGGGCTGTAATTACAAAATCTTTTGATTTTTCTTTTACAAATTTTCTGTGGTTGTCATTCATTCTGACACCATGGACAAATTCAAGCTCCATACCGTCTAAATTCATCTCATCAAGAATATCAAAAGCCTGCGGATAACTGGCTTTACCCGTTCTAAGCGGCATGCCGGCTGTTATAAAATTCAGTTTGTCAAAATTATTCATACTCTTACCTTCAAAAGTTCTTCAAGAATTTCACATGCATCAGAGACAAATTTTGAGCAATGCGCTTTTCTTTCTGCCCCTTCAAAACCTTTTGATAATACTCTGCAGCAGGTAACCTTGTTGCGTTTTTTAAATTCTTCAACAATCTTTGCTGCGTTTTCTCTGGCGAGAATTTCGTTGCCTTTAGAATTTTCACGCCCGAAATTATAGCCGTTTACAATTTGTGAAGCAGCTACAGCCCCGCATACACAACCCGAAGCCATTCCACCTGAAAATGCAGTCGCACAGGATAACAGTTCTTTGGGACACAAACCTTCTTCTGATGCGGCTTTTATAACACTTTCAGCACAGCTATAACCTTTATTTACATAATAATCAACAGCTTTTTCTTTCATCATAATAATTTCTCCTTATAAAATAATTATAGCATGATGAAAATTAATCAAAAATAAAAACTTGTCTTTGAAAATTTATCAAAAGACAAGCTTATCAAGAAAAAAAGGACTAAGGGGGAAACTTATTTTTTCTTATGAAACAATTTATTCCATCCGTTTTTGAAAAAATCACCGATTTTGTCTAATTTCAATTTTTCCGGTAGTTTTTTTATATGCGAAAACCACTTTGATTTAAATTTCCAGCCGCCGAAAATCAATAAACCGCCTGCAATAGCCCCGAAAAGCCATTTTTTCCATGCAGGTATAGAGGGAGAAGCTTTTTTATTTTCTTTACTGTCTTTATTATATTTGAATTCATCTATTTCAGGCTGCTGAAGATTTTTTGTTTGAGGTTTAGGCCCTCCAAATGGAGAAGGAGTATATCCGATACTTCCGACATATCTGGGATTTTGTCCGGTTACATACGATGGTGCATCGAAATCAAGAACACCGTTTAATGCCAGCATATCCAAATTATCAGCCCAAGCAGGCGACATAATAACCTTCCTGACTGTAAACAGTCAATTTTCTACCTTACATTTATATAAAGTTTTTTTGTTTGTAAAAATTGCTTTTTTAAATATTATTTGTTAAATTTTGTAATATGAAGGAGATTTTAAAAGAAAATAAATACCTTATTTTATTGTGGATATTTTGTATTGCGGGATTAATAATTTTTTGCGGGCACTATTCAAATATTTTGATTGACTTCGGGCGCGAGGTTTATTACCCCGAACAAATTTTAAAGGGGAAGGTTTTATACAAAGACTTGTTCAATATTTACGGGCCTCTGTCTTATCAGATTAATGCTGTTTTATATAAGATATTTAGTGCAAAACTTTCAACCCTTTACGGCGCGGGCTGGGTCTGCTCTATTCTGGCAGTTAGCGGAATTTACCTTATCGCACAAAAATTTTTGAGCAAATTCTTGAGTTTTTGTATCGGAATTTTTACAATATCTGTCTGCGTTATGACAACAAGCATATTTAATTTTCATTTTCCGTATTCCTGGGCCTTGCTATACGGCTTAATTGCATTTCTATTTTCTTTGTATTTTCTTCTTAAATTCAACGAAAACAAAAAATCATCAGATTTTTACATAAGTTCACTTCTGGCAGGAATTTGCATATCCTGCAAATATGATTTTTTACTTTATGTTTTAATAATTTTATTTTTCATAATCAAAGAAAAAAACTGGAAGGCTTTTCTATGTTTCCTGGCTTTTCCTTTTTTAAGTTTTGGAATTTTATTTATACAGGGGCTTTCAATTAATGATTTGATAAATTCACTTTCTATAACCGGTGCTATGGCTAAAAGTAAGACTTTAAAGTATTTTTACCAGAACAGCGGAATTTATTTTCATCCAAAAGCACTGACAACTGATTTAATCCTGTTTTTGAAAGCTGCAATACCTTTCAGCGCAATACTTTTAGGAGCATATTTATTCAAAAAAAATAAATTAGCATCAATAGCTTTATCAATTGTTGGATATGCAGGTTATTTATGGTTTTTCTCTGAAGATATAAAAACAGCTTTCGGATTTTTGCCGTTACTGCTGTTAATAAGCGCTCTGGCTGCTTTTCGCAAAATCAACTCAAACCTTGTAATACTTATACTTTCCGCACTTGCAGCAAGTGCTAAAGTTTTCTGGGTAATGCTTCTTTACAGCTATGGAAACTATTATGTATCAATAGTTTTAATTGCAATTCTGGCATTAATGTTCAAATTCGTTCCTGAAAGGCTTGAAAAAATTGCAGGAATTTATCTTCTTATATGTGCATTTCTATACATAAATGCAGGTTCGCACATGTTGATACACTCATCTGAAAAAATTCAAACACCAAAAGGACACATATATACTGCACCGGATTTAGCTGAAAGTACAAATCAGCTTATTGGTTATTTAAAATCAGCAAAAGGCAATGCCTTAATATTTCCGGAAGGGATGACTATAAATTTTCTTACAGGAATAAAATCCGATGATTTTTACAATTCACTTCTGCCTTTATATATCGAAACTTTTGGAGAAGACAAAATCATAGAACATTATAAGAACAAAATGCCGGAATATATTATTTTTAACAACTTAAATATGCAAGACTATTATTTTCAATATATATGTAACGATTACGCGCTTGATTTTTGCGGATTTGTTCAGCAGAATTATACCCTTGAAAAAGTTATTGACAATGATTTCAGATATCTCGTATTTAAACGAAAATAGTTTTTATGATAAAATTTACTTAAAAGTATAAACAAAGGAATAAGAAATGGAAAAATATTATTTAACAACAGCAATAGATTA
>CALVEO010000023.1 GCA_944326615.1 Candidatus Gastranaerophilales bacterium
CATTCGACGTAGTAATCTCATTAATATTATATAAATTATGAGATTGCGACGCTCCATTCTGTCGCTCGCAATGACAGTTATTAGCTAGCGGATTGGATTTACGAGAACATGCTCCCTCCCTCGGGGGAGGGCTGGGGAGAGGGTAAATCTTTACGGTACGTCCTACTGCCTTACTGCCATTGTATCTTAGTATCCGAATAAAAACCTGCCATATAATGACAACATATTCAAAAAGAGGAAGAAATTGAATATTAAGACCTGTCATCGCGCACATGTTGCGCGATATTTTTAGGACAAATTCCTGATTGCGCAATAAATGCGCAATGACATTACTGGAAACAACTTGACTTACAGCCCTTCTGTCAGCTAAAAGTGCCCCCCCCCCGATGTCTCGGGTAAAACAAATTTAAATAATCTTTTCATAATCTTACTCCTTTATTTATTATATTATTTACAATTATTATTATACATTATTAAGACAAATTTCTCAATACATTATAAATTTCGAAAAAGTGTAATATAATATCCTTATGAAAATAGATATTGACAAAATTGTAGAACTTTTAATTGATGCAAAACAGCCAAGACGTGAATTTGTACAGCTTATGGAAGAATTTAAAAATCCATATCTTGTATTGATAGCCTGCATTTTAAGCTTAAGGACCAATGATCTTACGACATATCCTGCTACACTCAGAATGCTTGAAATCGGACGCGAGCCAAAAGATTTTGCATACTGTAATGTGGAAAAACTTGAAAAAGCGATTTATCCTGTCGGTTTTTATAAAAACAAAGCAAGACAAATTATAGAATTGTCAAAAATTATAGTAGAACAGTTAGATAATAAAGTTCCTCATACAATCGAAGAATTAATAAAATTCAATGGTGTCGGAAGAAAGACTGCAAATTTGGTTCTGGCCAAAGGTTTTGGAATTCCCGCAATATGTGTAGATGTCCACGTTCATAGAATTTGCAACCGCTTAGGATATGTAAAAACAAAAAATCCGGAAGAAACAGAATTCGCCCTTAGAGAAAAATTACCGAAAAAATACTGGCTTGATATTAATACACTCCTAGTAACGCATGGACAAAATGTCTGCAAGCCTCAAAAACCAATGTGTAGTTCGTGCCCGATAAAAGATTATTGCTGTAAAATAATTTAAGTTAAAATTTATTTACATAATAGCAAAAATTTTTATTACAAATTTTATAAAAATACGAAAAGGAGAATAAATATGAAAATTCAAAAAATTATCAGTGCAATAAAAGCTGACAGAGCAAAAAATTTTGCTTCGCGTAATGAAGCAATGTTAAATAATTACATAAGAATTCACGATAAAAATACCTACGGAGATTCTTATGAACAAATGAAACAAGCGCGTGAAGTAATTGCACATTATGCTCAACGAGAAGGAATTTCTGTTGATATTTACAGCGCAAGTAGATTAGTTGCAGATGATCCGGCTGCTCCTTCATTTATAAAAGATTACGCTTCTGACAAACTTAATGTAGTAGTTCAAAATAGTCTAACAGGCGAATCTGCCAACAAAATTGTCAATGCAAATACAAAAAGCACTTTACCCAAGATGGCAAAAACAACAGTGATACTCCCAATTAAAGGCGAAGATATTGAAATCGCAAGACATGGTATCAGAAGAACAGAAGATTCTTTCTTAAGAAACCTTTACCGTTCAATTGAAGAACTTACAAGAAACGTAACAGGAAAAAATTCTAAGTAAAATTCAGAGGTCATAATAAAAAACATCATCTGACATCATCTTCACACACAGATGATGTTTTTTTATTAAAAAGCTTGATTTCAAAAGGCTCTTGTGTCATAATTCTGTTAAGATTGTATATATTATTTACCTTTTCTATTATTTATACAATCGGGGTTAGTCAGACAAATACATAGGAGTTCGAAATGAGTGTAGAAAGCTCTCATAAAATCGATACATCAAAGTTAGATGAAATTATGGCAGAATATGACTATAAAAAATCTAATCTGATTGCGATTTTACAGAAAGTACAGGAAGTTTACCGGTATCTTCCTGAAGATGCAATGATTTATATCGGAACTAAGATGGAAGGTTTATCACCTGCAACAGTTTTTGGAGTTGCAACATTTTATGCACAATTTTCTCTTGAGCCAAAAGGAAAATACGAAATTAAAGTGTGTGACGGAACAGCATGTCATGTTAGAGGATCTATGCCTGTTCTCAACGCAATAAGAGCAAAATTAAATATACCGGCAGGCCAGTTAACAAGCGAAAACGGCCTATTCTCCCTTGAAACAGTAAGCTGTTTAGGTGCCTGCGGACTTGCACCGGTTGTCGTTATAAACGATAAAGTTTATCCTCAAATGACCTCTGATGCTATTACCATAGTGTTAGATACAATTATGAAAGGGGAAAACTAATGGAAAAAACAGCATTAAATATTAATATACAGGAAGAACAAAAAAAAGCTAAAGATATTATAACAAATCAGGGATTGAGAGTTCTTGTATGCGCCGGAACAGGATGCGTGGCAAATGGTTCTTTAAAAGTTATTGAAAAATTTAAAGAACTAGGTGCAGATGTTTCAACACTTACAGATTACGACAAAATGACAATTGTTCCGACAGGATGTCATGGTTTTTGTGAACAGGGTGTTCTTGTCGTGATTCCCGATAAACATGTAACTTATGTGAAAGTTAAAGAAAAAGATGTTGAAGAAATTTATGAAAGCCACATCAAAAACGACAAACCTGTCGAAAGACTTTTGTATGTCGACCCGAAAACAAAAGAACGGGTATTGGATGATGAACATATAAATTTCTATGCAAAACAAACAAGAACAGCTCTTGCAAATTGTGGAAACATTGATGCTGAAAGTATTGATGAAGCTATTGCAGTCAGAGGTTATGAAGCTCTTTCTAAAGTTCTTGAAGAAAACAACCCTGATGCAGTCATTGATACAATTGAAAAATCAGGTTTAAGAGGCAGAGGCGGAGGAGGTTTCCCGACAGGCCGCAAATGGAGATTTACAGCCGCAAATAGAGGCGGAAAATCTTACATTGTCTGCAACGGCGATGAAGGTGATCCGGGTGCATTTATGGACAGATCCGTTATGGAAGGCGACCCGCATAAACTTCTCGAAGGCATGGCAATTGCAGCTTTTGCTATTGGCGCTGATGAGGGCTATATATACGTAAGAGCTGAATATCCGCTTGCTATTAAACGTTTGAGAAAAGCAATAAAAGATGCAGAGGAAAGAAACTGCTTAGGCAAAAATATTATGGGAAGTGATTTTTCACTTGAAATTCATATTAAAGAAGGTGCAGGCGCGTTTGTCTGCGGTGAAGAAACTGCTCTTATAGCATCTATCGAAGGCGAACGCGGAATGCCGAGACCCAAACCGCCGTTTCCGGCAAACAAAGGTTTGTTTGGCAGACCGACTTTGATTAACAACGTTGAAACACTTGCCAATGTGCCTTTAATTATACTAAAAGGAGCAGACTGGTTTGCCTCTATGGGTACAGAAACCTCTAAAGGCACAAAAACATTTGCTCTTACGGGAGAAGTTAATAATACAGGCTTAATAGAAGTTCCGATGGGTACTACTTTGAGAGAAATCGTTTTTGATATCGGCGGCGGAATGAGAGACGGCAAAAAATTTAAAGCCGTACAAATAGGTGGTCCTTCTGGCGGCTGCTTAACAGAAGAACATCTTGACATACCGATGGATTACGATAATCTAATCAAAGCCGGCGCAATGGTAGGTTCAGGCGGACTTGTCGTAATGAGCGACAAAACATGTATTGTCGAAGTTGCAAGATTCTTTATGAATTTTACACAGCACGAAAGCTGCGGGAAATGCGTTCCTTGTCGTGAAGGGACTAAAAATATGCTGAAAATCCTTGAGAAAATTGTTGCCGGAAAAGGCGAGATGAAGGATTTAGATACTCTTGAAGAACTTGCACACGCTGTTAAGGACGGTTCGCTCTGCGGACTCGGCAAAACCGCACCTAACCCGGTTCTTTCAACGTTGAAATACTTTAGAGATGAATATATTGCGCATATTAAAGATAAAAAATGTCCGGCAGGTGTATGTACGGCAATGAAAAAGCTCGTAATCAACGAATCTGCCTGCAGAGGATGTACAAAATGCGCAAGAATTTGTCCTGTCGGTGCAATAGAGGGAACTATCAAACATCCACACCATATTAATCAGGATAAATGTATTAAATGTGAAGCTTGTATGCAAAACTGCCCGTTTAAGGCAATAGTATTGGAGTGAAGAAGTGAAACGTGAAGAGTGAAACGAATTTTCACTTCACTCATCACTCTTCACACTTCACGATAAATAAAGGAATAACAAAAATGACAGATAAAAAAACACTATTTATAGACGGAAAAGAAGTTGAATTTACAGATGAACCCAACCTTCTTGAAGTAATAAGAAAAGCAGGGATGAATGTCCCGACATTTTGCTACCGCCCTGATTTAACATCTTTTGGAGCCTGCAGAATGTGCGTTGTAGAAGTTGAAGGCAGAGGAATTCAATCTTCATGTACAATGCCTCCTGAAAACGGCTTAAAAATTCATCTTAATACAGAAAAAACAAGAAGAATTAGAAAAACTGTTCTGGAACTTCTTCTTGCAAACCATGACAGAAACTGCCTGACATGTGAAAAATCAGGAAATTGTGAATTACAACAGTATGCAGAAGAATACGGGATAAGAAACATCAGATATCCTGACAAAGAGCTTGATGAATACCATTTAATAGATGCATCAAGCCCGTCAATTGTCAGAGATCCTAATAAATGTATTTTATGCGGAGCATGCGTCAGAGCCTGTACTGAATTTCAGGGACACTCGGTCTTAGGTTTTGCAAATAGAGGTTCAAAAACAGTTGTACAGCCGATGAACGGTAGGCCACTGGGACAGGTTGACTGTGTAAACTGCGGTCAATGTGTTGCAGTATGTCCGACAGGGGCTTTGACAATAAAATCCGATGTTGAGCAGGTATGGTCAGAAATTACTAATCCTGACAAAAAAGTTGTTGTTCAAATGGCGCCCGCAACAAGGGTTGCAATAGGCGAAATGTTCGGACTGGAACCTGGTGAAAATTCTATCGGGAAAATGAACGCAGCGTTAAGAAAAATCGGTTTCGATTTGATATTTGATACTAATTTCGGGGCAGATTTAACTATTATGGAAGAAGCAACAGAATTTTTATCACGCTTGAAAAGCGGTGAAAATTTGCCGATGTTTACATCATGCTGCCCTGCATGGATTAAATATCTTGAAACAGAGCATCCTGATATGCTTAATCACTTATCAAGCTGTAAATCTCCGATGAGCATGCTATCACCAATATTAAAAACACTTGTACCAGAACATTTTAAAATTGATAAAGAAAATCTTGTGGTTGTAGCTATTATGCCATGTACAGCTAAAAAATATGAATGTAAACGTCCCGAACTATATCATGACGGTCGTCCTGATACGGATTATGTTCTGACAACACAGGAACTCGGACGTATGATTAAAGAAGCAGGAATTAACTTTAATGTACTTGAGCCTGAAGCTCCTGATTCTCCATTCGGTGAATATACAGGCGCAGGAACAATTTTCGGTGCATCAGGCGGTGTTGCTGAGGCTGCTGTGAGAACGGCTTACGAATTTGCGACAGGCGAACCTTTGAATGACGTTGATATTAAGCAGATGAGAGGAACAACAAACAGATGCAGAGATATCGAACTTGACATTAAAGGTACAAAACTTGTTGTAAGAGTCGTTTCAACTCTTAAAGAAGCTGAAAAATCTTTAAGAGAAATAAAAGAAGGCAAAGCACAATTCCAGATGCTTGAAGTTATGGCTTGTCCTGGCGGCTGCATCAACGGAGGCGGACAGCCGAGAAGCTGCGATGATTCAAAGATTAAGGAAGAACGTGCACAAGGTCTTTACGAAGAAGACAAATCGCTTCCTTACAGAAAATCACACTTTAACCCTTCTATAAGAAAACTCTACAATGAATACCTTGAAGAACCGAATTCACATAAAGCGCATGAATTACTCCACACTATGTATACAAACAGGTTTGCAGGGTCTTATAAAGATGTTTAGAGCATAATATTCAGATGCAATAAAACAAATGAAAAACTCCTGACTATAATGTCAGGAGTTTTTTTATTTAAAAAATGATCTATTTAACAACTTTTTTTACAGCATCAGTTATATCAGTACCGCCGTATAAAACAACGCTTTTAGTCAAAACAATATCATAGCCGCCGGCCTTTGCCTGAGCTTCAATCTGCTTTGAAATAGAATCATCAATAGCTTTTAACTTTGTTGCATAATTTTTATCCATTGCAATTTTTTTGTTAGCAAGCTCTTTTGAATATTTCTCTTCAAGAGATTGTTTTTTCTTCACGTCAGTAACTGCAGCGACATCTTTTCTTGCTTTTTCCACAAACGCAACAATTTCTTTTGTTTTAGCCTGTTGCTCTTTTTTCAAAGCCTGAACCTGCGAAGACGAATTTACAACAGATTGCACATCTACAACTGCAATTTTAGACGGCACATCAGACATTGCAAAATTATTAAAAGCAATACCTGCTGCAAAAGTTAATAAACCCACTGTTAAACATTTGATTTTGTTATTCATATTTTCTCCCTCATACAACGCTTGTTTTATTTTAAAATAAATTTATCATCTATCAGATTGATATTTTAAATTAAATATTTACAAGCACGACTATATCATATATAATAATAGCAGGTTAAATTGAAATTTTGCAGCAAAATAAAGATTTGTTACATTTTTGTAATATAACTTAAAAAAATATTTTTATTTCAACGCCTAAGCGCAAAAATAATAATTGACCGGACTTTATATAAAATATATTTTATAAAATAAAAAGGTGAATAAATGAAAAAGATTAACTCGAGAAAATATATCTTAAACACAACATTATGTTGTGCATTAGTTGTTTCTGCATCACTTTTGCCTGCCAATGCAGATGCACTTGGCGGGATTGATATTACTCCACAGCAAATGCAGATGATTCAAGGGCAAGGCGGCTTAAACCAGATGCATGATACGAATAACCTGAAAGAAAGATATCAGGATAATTACAGAAATGAAGATTACAATTATTACCAGGAAAGAAAAAAATTAGACACTGATCCCAACGCAGGAAATCAGATTATACAAAATTACAACGGCGGTTCTATCCAGCAAGCTACTGTAGAAGAATTGAATACAAAAGGTGTATTTGTTAACTCTGTTGAAGTTGCGCCTTCTGAAATTTTAACGAAAGAAGAAATAAATAAGCTTGTTCAGCCTATTGTAGGGAAAAATGTATTTATTGAAGATATTCAAAAAGTTATAGACAGTATTAACAATTTATATGCTGAAAAAGGTTTTGTAACTGCAAGAGCATTTTTGCCGGAACAAACTGTTGAAAACGGCAATATCTATATTGCTTTAACAGAAAGTAAAATCGGAAGCATTACTGTTGAACAAAACAGATGGACAAAAGATGGCTATATCACAAGCAGATTGCCGCAAAAAGAAGGCGAATTGTTTGATATTGTTGAGCTTGAAAAAGATGTTCTTGACTTTAACAGATATAATGAAGGCGTAAAGCTCACCGCAAACTTGAAAGCAGGTGAAAAACCGGGTACTACGGATATTGAACTTGTTGCTGATGAGAATTTCCCTTTCCATGTAATGGGTATATTTGATAATGCCGGCCGCTATAACACAGGCAGTCTCAGAGGCGGTGCCATGATATATGCCGACAGCTTATTCGGACACAGAGACAGAATGTCTTTAGGTTCATATTTTTCAAAAGGCGCACAGAGCCCGTTCTTTGATTACAATTTCCCTGTAAATAAAAAAGACGGTCGTGTAGGATTTATGTTCTCATCTACATTTGCAGATGTTAAATATGGTCCGCTAAACTTTTTAGGATTAGGCAGTAATGCATATCAATATTCACTTTACTATACACAGCCGATTGTAAGAAAGCCGGGATTTGAATTGAAAGCATACGGCGGTTTGAACTACAAACGTGCAAGAACATTTGTAGGAAATGATACCTGGGATGCAATACTCGGAGATTATATTAACAGTACCGACAATATTACATCTGCAGAACTTGCTTTAATGTTAAGAAAAGATACTAAATACGGTATTTGGTACTTAAATCAGGATGCATATTATTCATTCCCTATATTTAACAGCGACAGGGATAACAATTATTTTAAATACAGCGGCAGTATCGTAAGATTGCATGACTTTTCACATGGTATAATAGGTCAATTGAGAAGTAATTATCAAATTGTTCCTGGAGATAAAAGAATTCCTTACTTAGACCAGATGCAGACAGGTGGTTTGGCTACAGTAAGAGGCTATTCTGAAGGTATGATGATAGGTAAGAACGGGTACTTTATTAGCGGTGAGCTTATGTTTCCGATATTGCCGAGAGAAATTACAAGCCCCAGAACTGGAGAAAAAATTCCCTTTATCGGCAAATATGTAAAAGGTGCAGTATTTGCAGATACTGCAGGAATCTTCCCGACAGCAAGCGAAGATGTTTATGGTGGCAGCTACTTTGCAGCCTCTGTTGGTATGGGATTAAGAGTTCAGCTTCCAGGCGATTTAAGCGCAAGACTATACTGGGGCTATCCGTTAATAAGCAATCACTGGGAACCAGATAGAAAAATGGGACGTTTCCATTTTGAATTAACACTTGCTCCAAATATTGACGCATTATTGGCTTCAAGAAGCACTGCAGCAGTTCCAAAAACTCAGTTCCAGAAAAATGTTGAAGCAGAATATGTCAACAATTACGATGACATAAGACATTATGACTACTTCCGCGATGGCGGCGGAGGCTCGCTATAATTTAATTATTTGCCATTTTGTCATGCTGAATTTATTTCAGCATCTTAAAGCAGTTCCTGGAGCAAGTTCAGGATGACTTTAAAACGACAAAATGGCAATATAATAGGAGATCAAACTTGGCAAAAGGGATATTCATAACGGCAACAGGAACAGATGTCGGGAAGACTTATGTATCAGCACTTATTGTAAAAAAGTTAAGAAAACTTGGAATAAACTGCGGATATTACAAACCTGCTTTAAGCGGTGCACAAATTATCAATGGTAAAATTGTTCCAGGAGACTGTGATTATGTTTTTAAACAGTCAGGAATTTCATTAAACACACTGAATTATGTATCATATATATTTAAAGAGGCAGTTTCGCCTCATCTTGCATCTGCAATTGAAAACAATCCGATAAAGTTAAACAAAATCAAATACGATTTTGAACGTATTAAACAGGATTTTGATTATATGGTTGTTGAGGGCGCAGGAGGAATTGCATGTCCTTTCAGACTTGATGCAAACGAAAAACTTATGCTGACAGACGTTATCAAGGCATTAAATCTTGATATTATCTTAGTTGCATCAGCCGCACTCGGGACGATTAATTCAACACTGCTGGCTGTTGAATATGCAAAACACCATGGAATTAATGTAAAAGGGATAATCCTAAACAATTATGATGAAAATAATTTTATGCATAAAGATAACAGAAAACAGATTGAAGCTTTAACAGGGATTAAAGTTATTACAACAGTTGAAAAGAATGCAAAAGACATAGTAGATTTATCGGAATTTTTTACAGAGGTATAAAATGGATAATTGGGCTGAAAAAGATTTAAAATATATATGGCATCCCTGCTCACAGATGAAAGATTATGAAGAACTTCCGCCTATTGTCATAAAAAAGGGCAGAGGAATGTATCTTTATGACATTGAAGGAAATAAATATCTTGATGTAATCAGTTCATGGTGGTGCAATCTTCTCGGGCACTGCAATCCAAAAATAAATTATGCAATAAAAAAACAGGTAGATGAGCTTGAACATGTTATATTTGCAAATTTTACACATACACAGGCTATAAGGCTTTGTGAAAGACTTACTAAAATTCTGCCACAAGGTTTGTGCAAATTTAATTTTACCGATAACGGCTCATCCGCTATTGAAGCTGCAATGAAAGTAAGCTTTCAATATCATCAACAAACAGGTAACAAGCAAAAAACAAAATTTCTGGCATTAACAGACGCTTACCATGGAGAAACAATCGGTGCATTATCTACAGGTGACTGCGACCTTTATACGAAACTTTATAAACCTATATTAATGGATATTGTAAGAGTTAAAGGCCCTGACTGCTACAGATGTTCCTATGGCAAAACAAGAGACAATTGCAATTGCGAATGCTTTGAACATGCTGAAAAAACATTTGCAAAATACGGGCAAGAAGCTTCAGCTATACTTATTGAACCATTATTACAAGGCTCTGCTGGTATGAAAATTTATCCGGCACTGTATCTTAAAAAATTAAGGTCGATTTGTGATAAATATAATGTCCACCTTATTGCTGATGAAATAGCAACAGGATTTGGAAGAACAGGCAGAATGTTCGCATTTGACCATGCAGGAGTTTCTCCTGATATTATGTGTCTTTCTAAAGGTTTGACGGGCGGCTATATTCCTATGGCTCTTTTTGTAACAACACAAAAAATTTATGATGCATTTTATGCTGATTACAACACAGGAAAAGCTTTTATGCACAGCCATACTTATAGCGGCAACCCTCTTGCATGCTCTGCAGCAAATGCGGTTTTAGATATACTTGAAGATGGGTCTGTTTTAAAAAAAGCACAGGAAAATGCTGTTTATTTCAACAATATTATTAAAGAAAAATTTCTTAATCATAAAAATGCAGGTGAAGTCAGAAATATTGGCCTGATTAATGCAATAGAAATTGTTAAAAATAAATCAACAAAAGAACCATTTGACAGTAAATTAAGAATGGGGTATCAAATTTATAAAAAAGCTCTTAAACGCGGTGTTATATTAAGACCTTTAGGGGATGTTATCTATTTTAATCCTCCTCTTATTATTGAAAAAAAAGAGATGGATTATGCTGTTAATACCGCATTTGAGTGTATGAATGAAATCTTGAATATTTAATATGTATTAAATATCAAATAATCTGTGGAGCCTGTTAGTTATATCTTCTTCATCAAGATCTTGTGTAATTTTATTTAAATCAATTGCCATCTGATAATAATTTGCGGCATCATTTATAAATCCCATTGCCTGAGAAGCCCTTCCTGCATTGAAATATGCAAGTGTATAACTTGGATTTAATTCTATTGCGGTTTCAAAATATTCAAGAGCTTCTTCTGCGTCTCCAAGTCCATCAAGATATAAAATTCCAAGGTTATTTTGCGCGTATTCATTATCAGGATTTAAGTCTATTGATTTATGAAAAGACACTAATGCTTCTTCCAGATAATCTTTTTCCCAGAGTGCTATTCCAGCTTTTGAATATCCTCTGTAATCATCAGGCTTAAGAGTTATTGCATCACAGTATGCCCTTATTGCGTTGTCCAAATCATACTGCGCCATGTGTACATCACCTAATGACAAATAAAGATTGTAATTATTCGGATCTAAAATAATACCTGCTTGATAAGTTGACACAGCTGCATCAATGTTACCTTTCACCTCAGCATAAATTGATCCTAAAGCTTCACATACAACAGATGTCCATTCATTATCAGGATTCAGGGCAATGGCTTTTTGATAATGCTCTATTGCATCATCAAATAATTCTGCTTTTGAATAAGCATAGGCTAGAGAATTATTGTAAAATGGATTTTCAGGATCTCTTTCAAGTGCAAGTTTAAATGCGCTTATTGAGTTTATTTTATCCTCTTTTTTCAGATAAAGATGCCCTAGTTCATAATATATTTGCGGGACATCTATATCAAATTCAAGCAGTTTCTCATAACAATCAATCGCTTCGTCAGTGTTGTCAGGGAAATATGTCTGCAGGACTGTCGCAAGTTTTATTAAAACTTCTCTATTTAGAGGGTTTGCTTCCAAAACTTTTCTATAACAATCGACAGTTAAGTCCATTTCTTTGTTTTTGAGTGCTAGATCACCCATTTTGCCATAAAATATTTCTCCATGATTTGTCGCTGTTACAGCTTTTCTGTAAAGATTTTCTGCTGTTGGATAACATTTGAATTTTTCTAAAAATTTTCCTACTGTATTATAAGTAAATACCGAAAAATCATCTGACATGTTTTTATAAAACATTTTTATTGACGGCCTGTCCCAGGCCAGCATCACACTGCCTGAGAGAAAGTAGTATAAAAAATTTATATAATCTTTAACACTGCCGTTTTGTGAATTGATTTTCTGTAAAATTGATTGGGAAAGAATTAATCTAGGCCGCGCAGATTTCAATTTATCCATTTTAATAGCAGATTTGAATTCCTGCTCTGCAGATTTGAAATCTTGTGCTATTTTCATGAAAAAACCTGTATAAAGATGAGCATTGATGTTTTGAGGAGCAAGAGAAACTGCGGTTTTGCATTGTTCTATTGCAGTATCAAGACTTATCTGACCTTGTTCCCACATTAAAGTTGCGAGTCTATAATAAGCTTCCGGCATTGTGGGGTCATATTTTACAGCATCGATATAATATTCAATAGCGTTTTGCAAATCACTATTTTGCTGGCGAATAAGATAGTTTTCATGTGCTATTCGTGCTTTTTCTAATGATTCTCTGGCTTTTTCTGTATTTGCGGCCTTTATCGGCTGTAGTAAAATCTGTTCTGACATCAATGAGCTCCAATAAGATGTATATTCTGTTTATATTTTTATATGTCGATATAAATAATATTAAACTTTAGTAATTTGAATTTATATCATCCATTTGGAGTAGATATCCGGGTATGAATTTTTTACTATTTCATTATTTTTGATTTTTCAGGTTAAGCTCTTTTGAGTTCGTAAACTCTGAATTCGCTTGCTTCAAGTTTGTCAAAATGTAAGGTTGAAGTTTCTGTATCAAAAGTGTTTGAAACAAATTCATCCACATCTATATAATATTCTTTCTGTATAATATAATCAGTCGGCAGGTTTATTGTTTTGTCAAAAACCGGTTCTCCATGCATTATTTCAGAGTAGCTTTTATTATTTTCATCAAACATTGTTACACGTTCATTTGTGTATTTATAATTTGAAACGACAAGATAAGCTGTTTTTTCCGGTACTTTTGAAATTATCCATGCCGAAAATCCGTCATCATCCTGCAGTATAATTTGTGCTTCACCTTCAGAAATGATTTGGTTATTTTTTACAAACATATCAATTGCATTGAACTTTTTGTAAAAATCATAATGTTTTTCTCTAGCCATGGATATTTCTTCTCCAATAACTTTTTCAATACCGCGTTTTGTAAAACTTTCGTCTCCATCAACGTAAAGTACAGGGCGTTGTGCGAATTTTCCGCCTGGCAGAAATTTATATTTAAACCATTTATATAATGCACCGTTTTCTCCCAATTGTCCGGGATACTGATCTATACATCTGAATTCTCCGTCCTGATTGTTATAAGTTTTCAGAATTGAAAGTTTTTCGCCTTTTTTAAAGTTTACGTTATAATTTGCAAGGTGCTGATTATCTTCTGTTATTTTTTCAGGAGTTTTTTCGCATTGTGATACAATGTCATTCCCCCACAAAAGGTCAAAATTCATTCCCTTATGATATTCTTTTAAGAAATCATCCCAGAGCATATATTCAGCGAGTGTTCCAAAATACGGTATTTTATTTTTCATAGTTTTGTTTAATTTATTTAGAACAACTCTTGGCGCTCTGTAGCTTATAGGACGTCCGTTATCTTCTGATACTTTATCAACAATGTGATCAATATGATCAACTCTAAAACCGTCAAAATTGTATTCTTTTTGGAGATTAACCATATAATTAACAAAGTAGTCTATAACAGAATTATTAAGAGTTCCGTTTTCAAGATAACAGAAATAGTAAGGAGTTTGACAGTCTAAATTTGCGAAATTTGTAACGTCTTCGCCTTTGTAATCATAATGTTTGAATGTCGGATAGCCTCCGCATTCGCTCATTTTATCATAAACAGGAACTCCTGCTGAACACCATGCTCCGCCGGGAGCAGGCCACAAACCTTCTTTTATTAATTCCTGAATTGTATCAAGCTGTTTGGTTATGTCATCTTCTGTCAGTTTTTGGTTTGGTTTAAAATTATGGATTTTGGCAACTATATCTCTTGCCCGTTTATGAATTTTTTCCTGATTATCTTTTTGCATCATTAGATTGGAAAGTTTTTTCTTAGCTTCTGTCATGAGGCTGTCGAAAGTATCATAAATATTTTTGAAATGCGAGCTTAAATCTCCTGTGCTTCCGTTCTGGGAGTCTTTGTAAATATTTTTGACAAGTTCAACATCTTCATCATCAAATGATTCCGGCATGTTTTTTGCAATTCTGTCAATATTTTCTTCAAGTTCTTTATTTAATAGGTTAATATCGTACCATCTTGCAATCTCAGGGTTTGCAAGAACTGCTTTTGAAAATCTTCCTGTCTGCGGTAATATATCATAAATTACAGGATGCCCTGCAAGCTGTGCAAGAGTAATAAATATCTGTACCTGTTCTTTGGCATTAAGACCTGTAATTTTTTCTATATTTTCATCAAAAAGTTTTTCACTTACTTCAGAGCTTTTGGGAAGATAGGCACATCCAAATTCTCTTGGATGAAAAGGAATTAAATATATTGTAGTGTTAAATATATTGTTATCTAAATTCCCTGTTGGTAATATTAGAAGCTGGCGGAGCCAATCCATAAATTTCCCGGTTTCTGATGTTTTGTTGCCATCGCCCAGTCCTGCCAGATTTATAAGTTTAATATCGTGTCCTTCCTTTTGAATCCAGGATGAGTTTTTTACATTATTTCTGGCAAGAACACTAATATTTTCATTCGAAAAGATAAATTTACTATCTTTAAAAATTCCGTTATCTTTCCATTTTATTTCAAGTCCGAAAAGAATTTCTTCCGGCGTAAGTTCTTCAAGAGCCTTTATATAAGGATATGGAAGATAGCCGTATTTTTTTATCAAATCTGATATTTCTTTTTTTCTTTCATCGGATATTTTATCAGCAGGATATGTTTTTTTTAAAGCTGAATATATCTGATTAATTTTTATTGATTTAGGTTCTTGATTGCTATTCTTATTTCCAAAAAGAAATTCCAACATGTTTTTACTCCCTTAACTAATGCTTGTTAATACATTATAGCATGATAATAAATATTTTATAAATTTGAATATTAATTGTATATTTTACAATAAATTAGACAGTTGGGTAATGGATTAATACTTATAGATATCCTTTAATAAATTTGTAGATAATATATAAAAAATATATATGTTAGCAATTTATGAAAGCGGGGTAAATGAACATGGTGCAAAAAACAGCAGAAACTCAAACAAAACCTATTAGTGTGATTATTGTAGAAGATTTTAAATTAACGCGTGTTGGTTTAAGGTGTGCACTAAATGCAAATGATGATATTAATGTTGTAGCTGAAGCTGAAGATGCTGTTGAGGGATTAAAACTTATTGAAAGGCATAAACCAGATGTAATTTTAATGGATTTAGGCCTTCCGGGCATGAACGGTATTGAAGCGATGGTCAAATGCAAGGAAATGAATTTTGATTCAAAAATTATTGCTTTGACTTCTCATGACAGATGCGAGGAAGTTATAGCAGCATTAACTTCAGGTGCAAGTGCATACTGTCTTAAAGATATTGATCCAAATAAACTTGCCGATGTTGTAAGAGATGTTTCGACTGGTGTATGCTGGATTGATCCTATGGTTGCGCAGATGACATTAAATTCTCTGCCTAAAATTGATAATGCAGGATTGCTGCCGAACAAATCAAATAATGAAGGTCGTGTACCTTTAACCGAAAGAGAATTTGAAGTATTAAAACATCTTGTCTCAGGCAAAAGCAACACTGAAATCGCTAAAGAATTAATTGTAAGTGTGCACACTGCAAAAGCTCATGTATGCTCTATTCTTCAAAAAATGTGTGTAAACGACAGAGTTCAGGCCGCTGTAAAAGCTGTTAAAGAAGGTATGGTATAAAAAAAGAAGCAATTTATGTGAAATAGAGGATTTACATATGTAAATCCTCTATTTGAACAATAAAATTAACCTATATGATTAAACATTTCAGACAATTGATATTCATCGTTCCCAAGACTTTCCTGTATAGTCTTTCTTAAAGATGACATATATGATTCATCAATCCTTGAACGTTTACCGATTTTTGCCGGAATTAAATTTAATGTATCAAAAATTTTTACAAATGCTTCTGCTTGTTCTTTGGGAGATTTGTTGAGAAGGTTGTGAAACCAACTTTCGGAAGCGTGTGCAGACTGTAATCGCTCAGCAGTTCTATGAGTAGATCCTTTCCCAAGACTAAAAATATAAGAGTCCGCAACATTAGGATTATCATCCAAATAACCAGGTATTATTCTCATTCTTCCCGGTTTATCTTTAGTCATTTCTTCAAATAAAGGTTGTGCTGGCTTAATGAGCGCTTGTTCAGTACGAAAACACTTCGGTACACTTAATCTTGCATTAAATGATGTATTGTCATTAATTTTTAAATCCATATTTATTCCTTTCTTTATATTACGCTCTACTTAAACAACAGGAATAAAGTTTTTTTGTTAGTTTTTTACGAATTGTAATATCAATTTAATTTATTTATAATTTCGTCAACTTTGTTCTTTAAAGTTTCGTAATCAGAATTGTTTTCAATAACGAAATCCCAGTCTTTAATATTATCTAAGCCTGTTTCAGTTATATCATTTTCTCCTATAAGTGTTCCTCTTGAAGCTCTTGTTTCACGTGAAGCTTCAACCCGTATTGCAACTGCTCCTGCTTTTTTAAAGACTTCATATTCATGTGGAACTCTGACATCTGTTACCATGATGTTTCCGTCCTGTTCAATTATTTTTTTCAGCCAGTAATCTGGATCCTGTGCTCTGCCCCAATTGCCAAGATTGATTAAATCCTGTCTGTACAACGGTTTATTTTTTTCAATTTCTTCATAACTCAAACCTTTTTCTGCACCATAGGTTAATTTTATAATATCGCCAATGGCACATCTTCTGTACTCGGGCATTTGTGCAAGCATAATTTTTGCAACTGTATCTTTCCCTGAATATTGTTTTCCTGAAAATATTATAATTTTATCTGCCATTATTTTTCTCCTTTTCAAATTTTGAATAATATTTGTAAATATTGTATAATAAACAATAGCAAAATATTAATTGATCGAATGACTAAACGTAGGCGCACAAACTATGGTGTTTTCAGTTATTAGCATGAAAGTTAGACCTGGAAAGTAAAAGAAGAAAAATTCGCTATCCGCACAGCCTGTAAAAGATGGCTGAAACCGGTTTATTAACATATAAAAAGCCATGAGTTTTTCATGGCTTTTTTATGTGCTTAAATTTATTTGCATCTGGTTTTCGTGTTCCAATCCAAATCATCACAGTGCAGATAATCCATGTTTTCATTTTGCAGCACCCATGCAGTACATCCGCGCCCGTTATCTTTATTTGATGTCCCTATATTACACAATTGTTTGAAATATGTCGGAGTTTGAGTCGGACTACCCTGCGGGACAATTTTGGCGGGTGAAAAGTAAATTTGAAAATAAAATGTATCTTTTCCCAAAGTACATTTACCTTTATTCATACATTTATTAAGTGAAACATAAATATCCATCATTCCGTTTTCTATCCATCCGGAAGAAATCACTGTACCATCAGCTAAAACTATATTTGGTATGGCTCGATTTGTAGATATAGTATTTCTAAAGGTTCCATCTAATGAGTAAGAATCATATTCATAACGAATATATTGGTTAGCTTTTCCACCATCAACTGATTTCATATTTTCTGCAAGGTAATTGAAAACAGTGTATGCACTTGTATAATCTGTAATAGCATTTCCCTCATCATCGTCTCCTATATGTGTCTTGCTAAGACTCCAGCTTTCAGCATCCCCGTATTTGTTGATAGCCATTAAATAAGCCTGCTGCATTGTAGAATACGCTTTTTTTAATTGTGCAACAGTTTGTTTTTCTCTATGATTTGCAATCAGAGATGGCATAGTCATTGCCGCGACAACCCCTATAATTCCTAAGGTGATCAACACCTCCGCTAATGTAAACGCGCAGCGTTTACAAGGTGAATAAGAGAATAAGTGAATAGGTGAATAAGTTCGTTTCGAGGAATTAGTGTCATGCTGAACTTGTTTCAGCATCTTATAATTACTTACTTCCTCTCCTGTGGGAGAGGGTTGGGGTGAGGGCTGATTATTATATATAATTTGATTGTAGTTACTTATTCCTTCTCCCCTATGCGGCAGCGTAGCCACTGCACCCGACACCTGTGTTTTGCATGAATTTTCTATGTCATTACGAGGGAACGTAGCCGTTCCATCCACCACTTGTGTCTTGCATAAACTTTCTATGTCATTGCGAGGGAACGTAGCCGTTCCATCCACCACTTGTGTCTTGCATAAACTTTCTATGTCATTGCGAGGAGAATGCGAAGCATTCGACGTAGTAATCTCATTAATATTACATAAATTATGAGATTGCGACGCTCCATTCTGTCGCTCGCAATGACAGTTATTAGCTTGCGGATTGGATTTACGAGAACATGCTCCCTCCCTCGGGGGAGGGCAGGGGAGAGGGTCATTATCAGAAGACCGGAGAGTCAGAGGGCAGGAAGGCAGGCTGGTTACAGAAGTTATTTTAGTGCGCAGCACAGATAATAGCTTGACCTCCTGACATCCGATCCACCGTCTGCTATTTTGAAAACATCCAGTATCAACCCCTAATTTTTGAATAACAAACTTCTGAAACAAGTTCAGAATGACAGTTATATTAAGATCCCCTAAATAAAATTTAAAACCTGAAAACGCCCTAATGTCGCGGGTTAAGCGGCTATGCTTGCGGGGGGGGGGCAGTTCAAAGCTTCTCTAATTGTCATTTTTGTCCTCCTTACTTTTTCTTTATTATAAATTATTTTTGTAAAAATATCAAGAGTATAGTTTTTGTAAAATAACAGCAAAGCCCTGAAATTTTTCAGGGCTTTTTTATTTTATGGTTTTGATTTATGGGCTAGAGCATTAGTTGTTGCTTAAAACAAGTCTTAAAGTGGCAAGATTTTTGATAGAAAGCATTGCATGTTTATTATGCTGATTTTCAGCAATATTGAAAATTCTTATAATACGCTGAATTTCTTCCAGATCTTTTCTTGAATCAATTTTATAAACATTATTAATAGGGTCTGAAACTACAGACATTAAAGTATTTAATTCCTGTTCTTTCATAAATCTTATCCTCTTTCCTGTATATTTATATAAAGGATTTTTTTATCTAGGAATTGCCTTTTTGGGGTAACGATACTTAACATTTGTTAATAATTGTTTGATACGCATTCCTTAGCCCGCTTCCATAATATATCATATTCCCTGAAATCGTATTCTTCTAACGGTTTTTTTGCTAATTCTTCCATTTTTCTGAAACGTGCCATAAATTTTTTATTTGCTTTCAAAAGCGCCTGTTCGGCATCGATTTTGTTCCAGCGTGCAAGATTTACTACTGCAAAAAGAATATCTCCCATTTCTTCTTCCATATTCTCTTTGTTATCTTCTTTTACGGCATCTTTAAATTCTTCAAATTCCGAATAAATACATTCATATAATGTTTTTTCATCCGGCCATTCAAATCCCAGCTTTACTGCTCGTTTGCTTATTTTTTGCGCGCTCATTAATGCTGACTGGGATTTTGAAATTCCGTCCATTGCTGATTTTCTGTGGGGCTTTTCTTCTTTTTTTAATTTATCCCAATTATCAATAATATCCTGTGTTGAATTTACTTTTATGTTTCCAAATACATGTGGATGACGGTGAATGAGTTTTTCATTTAAACCTTTTGCAACGTCATCGAGATTAAATTCTCCTTCATCATCGGCAATTTGTGAATGTAAAAGCACTTGAAGCAATACATCTCCGAGTTCTTCTTTTAAGTGTTTCATATCGCCTGAATTCATTGCATCAACAGCTTCATAAGCTTCTTCTAACATGTTCGGGCGCAGAGTTTTATGAGTCTGTGCTCTGTCCCATTCGCACCCTTGCGGAGAACGCAGAGTACGCACTGTCTCTATAAGTTTATCTAAATTTTCATATCCCATATTCAATTTCCTCTTGCTAAATTTTACAACTAAAGTATAAGAATTTCAATCAAGAATACATCAAAAGGTTGAGCCATAATATTTTTTATAATGATATCCTATTAAAGTCGAAAAAAGTTATACGAAAGGATAATTAACATGGCAAATTTATCAATCCCATCAATTCGTGAACGCTTATTCAATACAAGCAAGCACGAAACATCTACACAGAGAAATTCAAATTCAACTAATCCTTTTGCAGCTTCTTCATTCAAAGGTAATGTATTGACTGCGGATGTGTTTGAATCTTCTAACAAAAATGACAACCAGATTAATTTTACAGGAAAATTGAAAGCAAGTGCGCTGGTTGGCTCTATTTCCGGAATCGGTGAAAAATTCCAGAATATGATTAATTCTGTTGTTGAGTTTGGTAACAAAATTAAAGACAATGTAGTTAACAGCTGGAACAAATTGAACAATATAGAGATTTCTTTCTCTCCAGCTAAAGACAAAGCAATTTCTATGTTTAATTCTGTTAAAGAAACACTGGGTACATCTGTAACAGATCTGATTTCTTCCGGAGTTTCTGTTAAGTCTGTAGCTAAGATGGATGATATGGCTGCAGCCAGACAGCTTGCGACAGATAAAATCGCTTTGTGGGAAGCTGCAGAGGTTTAGTAGGGAGGAAAGATTAAGATGACAGATAAAAAAATAGTTAAAGATGTAACAAATATTATTGAAGGTTTAGGATTAAATCCCAATCCTGAAACAATTTCTATTTTAGAAGATGTAGGTACAAATTCTAAAGTAGATGCTATCAGAGAAATGACTGCGCGTGCTCTTGTTAAGAAAAATATGCATGATTCTTTAAAAGTAGTTATTACCAATAAAGGAAAAGGTATTAACGACATGTCAACTGTTGTTGCAATGAGCACTATTAACGAATTATTGTCTCTTGATGATAAGTCTGAAGCTATGAAAATCTTAGAAGATACGGTAGATCAGCATTCTGATGAAGAAGTAAGAGACAATGCGCGTTCTGTGAAAGCTTTAATGGCACTTTCATAAGTTAACGCAGACAAATATATTAAATTTGCCAGATTTCATATATAAAAAAAACGTCTGAATAATCAGACGTTTTTTGTGTTATAGTATTTTTATGATCGAACTTTTAATTTTGTATGTTTTGTTAAAGCGTGATTTTACTATGTATGCAATTCAAAAACGCATACTTGATATTTTTTCACCTTTTACTAATCCTAGTTTTGGTGCATTAAAACCTGCATTAAGGCGTTTGGAAGAAAAAGATTGCATTACGTCAAGAAAAATTATGTCTGACGGTGGTAAATTATCTGTTTATTATGAAATATCAAAAAACGGCAGCAGAGAGTTAAAACGTCTGATACTTGAAGAGCTAAGTGATAATCCGCATCAATTTTTATCTAATGCAAGGGTAAAATTGTGCTGTGCAGACTGCCTTGATTTTGATGAGAAAAAAAGATTGTTTTTCTCCGTCAAATCACGTGCAATGCAGTTTAAGATGTTTACTCAAAATATTTTGAATGATGAATATAGCAAAATTAATTTTTATCAAAAAGTAGTTCTGGATAATACACTTTGTGAATATTCAAATTTAATTACACTTGTAGAAGGATTGGAGAAGGACAATGCCCGCAATAGTTAATTCAGTTATAAAAGATTCTATTGCTGAAGAACTAGGTATTGCCAAAGGTGATGAATTAGTCTCAATCGATGATGTCAAAATGCTTGATATGATTGATTATAATTTTTTGTGTAAATCTGATTTTCTGACTCTTGAAGTGAAAAAGACAGACGGCGATACAGAAATTATCGAGCTTGAAAAAGATTATGATGAGGATTTAGGAATTGTTTTTGAAAGTGCTGTTTTTGACAGAGTTAAACCATGCTTAAATCACTGTATATTTTGTTTTGTAGACCAGCAGCCAAAAGGTCTGAGAGAAACTCTTTATGTAAAAGATGATGATTACAGACTGTCTTATCTGCAGGGAACTTACATTACTTTGACAAATCTTACTGATGCTGATAAAGAGCGTATAAAACGTATGCATCTTGGACCTTTTTATGTCTCTGTGCATACAACAAATCCGGAATTGCGTGTTAAAATGCTAAAAAATCCAAATGCCGGAAAAGCCTTAGAAAATCTTAAATGGTTCAGAAAAAATAAAATTCCTTTTCATGCCCAAATTGTTCTTTGTCCCGGTTTTAATGACGGAGCTGAACTTGAAAGAACATTATCTGACCTTGCTAAACTTAAAAATACCATTCTTTCAGTCGCAATAGTGCCAGTAGGCGTTACACAATTTAGAAGAGAAGGGCTTGTTCAGGTTGATAAAAAATGCGCGGAGCAAACACTTGCAATTGCTTCAAAATATAAGCGTGTGTGCTGTTCTGATGAATTTTTTCTTCTTGCCGAAAAAGATATTCCGCCTGCAAAATATTACGGAAATTTCAGCCAGCTTGAAGACGGTGTGGGCTCTCTGCGGTTATTGCTTGAAAATTTTAAAAAGCTTAAACTCCCTAAAAAAATTTCAAAGCAGTTTAAAATATCTTTTGCAACAGGTTATGCAGCCGTTTATGCTATAGAAAAAATCGCGGATGAATTGAATAAAATAAAAAATCTTACAGTTACGGTAAATCCCGTAAAATCCCAGTACTGGGGGCAGAATATAACGGTTTCGGGGCTTATTACAACGGATGATTTGATAAGAACTGTCAAAGATTTGGACACCGACCTTGTAATTATTCCATCTGTAATGTTAAAAACCTACTCAGAAGATTTTCTTGACGGAAAAACTCTTGACTATGTAAAGCAGCAAACAAATAAGCAATTCCTTGTTGTTAAAGATATTTATTCTATGAAAGAAGTAGTTGATTATATTTCAATTTAATAGCTTCAGGCTTGCACCCTAGCCCTCCCCGTTTGGGGAGGGGGAACGTAGCCGTTCCATCCACCAAATAGGTTTTGCATAGAACAATTACTTATATTCTTTATCATCTTCTTAATTAGGTGTGGAGCGGCACACTTTATTACAATGACAGAACAAGTTCATGCTCAGGGTATCGGGAGGAGCGGCACGCTCCCCCTCTTTCTTTGTGAGAGGGAGCTAAACCGACTTCCTCACTTATTCACCTATTATCTGTCAGGTTGAGATGGCAAAGAAACTTCGTTAAAAAATCATTCAACATATGGCTGTAATGAAACTTCCGGCTGGCCTGTATAATGTACCCGCTGGATTCAGTATAACGGCTGGAAGATACCTAAAGAATCCATTCAGACTTAAATACAGATAAAAAAAAGAGCCTTTAAGGCTCTTTTTTTAGTATCTTTCAAGATATCTATCAATTTCCCATTGAGAAACATAAGTTCTGAATGAATCCCATTCTTTTTTCTTTGCTGAGAGAAATTCATTAAATATATGCTCGCCAAGTGCAGCACGTGATACTAAGGATTTATCAAAATAATCAAGAGCTTCTGCAAGACTTCCCGGGAGCGCATCAATTCTTTGTTTTTTACGTTCTTTGCTTGTTAATTTGTAAATATTACTTTCAACAGGCGCCGGCGGGTCAATTTTGTTTCTGACGCCGTCAAGGCAGGCTTCCAGAATTGCTGCAAACGCAAGATAAGGGTTGCATGCAGGATCTGGCGAACGAAGTTCTACACGTGTAGAACTCCCTCGTTTTGCAGGAACTCTTAAAAGCGCACTTCTGTTAGCTAAAGACCAAGCCAGATATACAGGAGCCTCGTATCCGGGAACAAGGCGTTTAAAACTGTTTACTGTGGGATTTAAAATTGCCGTAATGCTTTTTACATGTTTTAACATTCCGCCGATTGAATATTTAGCAATATCTGATAATTGATATTCTGCTTTTTCATCAAAGAATGCATTTTTTCCGTCTTTGAAAAGTGAAACGTTGCAGTGCATTCCGGAACCGTTTATTCCGTAAATGGGTTTTGGCATAAATGTAGCATGAAGGTTATGTTTTGCGGCAATTGCCTTGACAGCTACCTTGAATGTTGCAACATTATCGGCAGCAGTCAGGATATCAGCGTATCTGAAATCTATTTCGTGCTGTCCGTCTGCAACTTCGTGATGTGATGCTTCTATGTCAAAGCCCATTTCTTGCAGAGTTAAAACAATATCAGAGCGGATGTCTTCACCTAAATCTTCAGGGCCTACATCATAGTAACCTGCGCTGTCCTGTGTAAATGTTGTAACGTTGCCGTCTTTGTCTTTTGAAAATAGGAAAAATTCGGCTTCCGGGCCTACATTCATGGAAAGTCCCATTTTTTCGGCTTCTTTCATAACTCTTTTTAAATTACATCTTGGACATCCTTCAAACGGTGTTCCATCTGCGTTATAAATATCACAAATTAATCTTGCAGAATTTACGCCATCTGCTCCTCGCCATGGAAGTATTTGAAAAGAATTTTTGTCAGGATGGAAAAACATATCAGATGTTTCAATGCTTCTAAAGCCTTTAATAGATGAGCCGTCAAGCATAATTTCATTATTCAAGGCTTTTTCAATATGTTGTGAAGGAATGGTCATATTTTTTACCTGACCGTTTATGTCAACGAACTGTAATTTGATAAATTTGATATTGTAGTCTTTAATAAAGCCTTTAATATCTTCTTCAGTAAACTGTTTGTTGTCTAACCTGGTGTGCATAAATTCTTTCATTCAGACCTCTTTCCTTTTCAAATAAAAATTACTTTTTTATTAGAATACGTTTTTAAAAAAAGGTCAATAGTTTTTATATAAAGATTAAGTAAAGAAGCGTACACAGGCTTATTTTGCGTCAATGAATGTTTTTCTAAAAATAGTGTTAATTTTATTGAAAACAGGGAATATAATAATTACAAAGGGAGGTACGGGAAAGATTTTAGATAAAAATTTGTAGTTTTATGATTAATTTTTAGAAATTAATCTATAAAAAGGCTTTTTAATTCAGCTTTACAGAACTTTGTAAACTTTTGTAAAGAAATAAATCGGATATAGCAATTATATACTTCAAAAATACTTTATTAATATGTAAGCAATAAATGCTAAATATGAGGAATTAAATAAACACGAGACATATACACACTAACTATTTACACTACCTACTACACACTAACCTTCTACACACGAGGAATTACTAAAAAGAATTCCGAACTCTATCGAAAGATAGGGTTTTTTTTTCGAGCGTGCCGCTCGACCCGTCACTTAGATGTTGCGTAAAACTTTTTCAACCTAAACTAAAGAAGGAGCGTGCCGCTCGACCTGCGACTTAGAGGTTGAGTAAAATAATTGGTTGAAAGACCATGTCAATATATTTTTGATAATCTTCCGGAGCAAAAAATCCGACTGAAAATTCCGCACAATTATAGCCTAGCTGCTGGGCTTCGGGAACTTCTATCGGCGGACCTGCAGGAGTTGAACGTGACGGGTTTTTAGGGTTGGAAATTATGCCTGTACTGCGTAAAAGCGTTACAAGCAACGATTTTTCTTTTACTTCATATTCTGTCAAGCCTTTTGTTATAACCCCGAAGCCTTGCGTACCGACATATCTCTGCATCGGTGCAAAATTTGTTTTAACTTCAATTCCTCTCACTTTTGGCAGGTGCTTTCTCATATCATATTCAGGGTCAAATTTTCTGTGTATTATTGTATTCAAATCTTCCGAAAAAGTTTCCGTAACAGGTGATTTCAGGTTAAATTTTATCTGCCAGAGCTTGTTTTTAAGCTTATTATCCCATTCTATCTTAAAGTTTACAAGTTCTCCCTGAACTTCTACATGAACATCAAAGAAGCTCGTTTTTATTATATTATTTTTGAAAGAATATATTTCTGCTTTTTCGCCTTTGTCATCTTCTACGGCGCCGAAATTGTAGGTATCGCCGTCATCTTGAAAACGGACAAATTCCATAGAAATTCTAATATCTTTGAAATTATTAGCGTTCTGTTTGTCTTGCTTTTCCCCCTCCTGGAAATCTTCTTGCTGCGCCCGCATTAAACAGGCATGCTCCGCTTTAACCTTCTGCGGGCTTGCGCAGATTTCGGTCCTCCCTCCGGGGGAGGACATGGATTTTAATGGGGCGATATATATTTTGCCGTTTTTGACTTCAAAATTAATCTCAGGTTTTACGGCAGGTGAGTATTTAAGTGTATAAATGTCTGTAAAATCTTCTGTTACAGGAATTTTTTGAGTGTCATAGAGAAGCGGATTTTCAACACCAAAGTTTTTTGAGATAACCTTGTATTCAGGCAGGAGATCTTTGCTTTCCATTATTGGAGTTTTGAAATTGTATCTAAGCCTTAATTCTTCAATAATTGTGTTGGCGATTTGTATAATTTTTTCATAGCGTGTATTATTTTCCCTGTGGACTAAATCTGTACTACAGCCGTAAATCCCGTCGTGTGCCTGATTTTTCAAAAGAAGTTTATACGCATATTCTATAATTGCATCATATTGTGAGCCGTATTTTTTCTGCAGTTTGTTAGCCTGTTCAAGTAAATATGTACATTTTACGTTGTATTGCTTAAGTTTCATTCTTGCAGAAAATGAGCCTTGAAGAATAAATGTAAGGCTGTTATCTCGAAGTTCATCATTCCATTCAAAGGTTTTAAAATTATCTTTTACCAGTTCAAAATATTCAAACGGATTAGATAATTTTATTTCGTAATCTTCAAGCAGACTGTTGACTTTGTATATTTGTTCTGTGATATCGGGTTCAACTCCGAGATGATCAGCACCTATTGGCAACAACAAATAATCCTTTGATTTTGCGGCGATTTTATCAAGATTGCCTTTGAGCCATTCGGCTTTCTGTTCAATGGTTAAAGCCGAAGAAAAAATATCCATAAAATATCCGCGGATAAGATTGACTGTATCAATTCCGTTAAATCTAAATTCTGACGGTATATCTCCGCATCCTCTCCAGACAACACATTTATCAATGCCGAATTTTTTTAGTAACTGCGGAACATTTTTGCTGTGGCCGAAAGTGTCCGCAAAATACCCGATAAAATCAGTGCAGCCAAAATCTTTTGCAATTTTTAAACCGATTTCAAGATTTTTTTCAAAAACGGTTCTGTCTGTCAGAAATTCGTCAATAAGTGTATAAAAAGGGCCTATAAAGAGTTTTTTTTCTGCAATGAATTTCCTGATTAATTTTTCTTTTTCCGGTCTTATTTCTAAATAATCAAGAAGCGCACCGACCTGTCCGTCAAAATAAAATGACGGAATTTTATTATTTTCAAGAAGTTCAAGAACATTATCAAAAACTCTCAAAAGCCTGAGCCTGAAAACTTCAAATTCCCTGTACCATTCCCTATCCCAGTGGGTGTGTAAATATGCAATAACCATTTTTTTCATAATCAATTTTTAACATATTTCTTTATATAGTGCAAAAATTTAACATATATGTTATAATTATAAATGTAAAAAAAATAAAGGAGAGTTAATTATGTTCAAACAAAAAACAAGAGCTTCGGGGGGGGGGCACTTTTAGCTAACGGAAGGGCTGTAAGTCAAGTTGTTTCCAGTAATGTCATTGCGCATTTATTGCGCAATCTTGGATTTGTCATAAAAAGATCGCGCAACAAGTACGCGATGACAGTTCTTAATATTCAATCCCTCGTCTTTTTAGGAGAGGGTGCCAGTATATGTCAGGTATTTATTCAGATAATAGGATACTATGGCAGTAAGGCAGTAGGACGTATCGTAAAAATTTTCCCTCTCTTTGGAGAGGAATTTATCGGAGGTCAGGAACTCCGGCAGGTAAGAGATCAGGCTGGTTTAGAAGGTAGGAAGGTAAGAAGATATGAGGGTAGGCTGTTTAAGTTATTAAAAGGCTTATTTTTTGTTCCCCTCGCCCCCTTGGGGAGAGGGTTAGGGAGAGGGGCTAACCAGGAAGATAAGTTATATAGCCGCCGGATGATCGGATGTCAAGATATCAAGCTGTTATCGGTGCTACGCACTAAAATAACTTCTTTATTCAACCTGCCTTCCTGCCCTCTGAACTTCTGTTCTTCTGATAATGACCCTCTCCCCTGCCCTCCCCCGAGGGAGGGGGCATGTGGCGGCTGGAGTGGTCCGCTTTCTTGTAATGACAAAACAAGTTCAAGCAAGACTCAGGTGTTGGCTGGAACGGCTACGTTCCATCTCTGTTCTTCTGATTGTTACCCACCCCAGCCCTCCCTAATCAGGGAGGTAGCGCGTAAAAAGCTCCTGAAACACAGATGTCAATCTGACATTCTTAAGCCCCTGAAACAAGTTCAGGATGACCTGTTTAACTTACTGAAATCGACTTATTCACCTATTCACTTATTTACTTATTCACTTCGTAAAAAAGCTGCCTTTACACTCGCCGAAGGTGCTACGCACGTAGTCCACTTTGACAAAATCCGTCGAGCCGCTTTCACTCTGGCGGAGGTTTTGATTACCTTAGGAATTATTGGCGTGGTGGCTGCAATGACTATGCCTGTTTTGGTTTCTAATTACAGAAAGCAGGTTGTAGAGACAAGATTGCAAAAATTTTACTCAACTGTCAATCAGGCGATTAAAATGTCAGAAGTAGATAATGGTGATAAGATGTTTTGGACGGCAGCTGATTCTGATGATTTTTTTAATAAATATTTAAAAAAATATTTGAAATATTTAAAATATGAAAATAAACGTGTAGGTACCTCAAATGACTGGAGATTAATTTATTTAACCGATGGAAGTGCTTTCTTATTTGATTTATACGGAGTTTGGGATGACGATGGGGAGCAGACAGTTAAAACAAACGGAGGACACTTTATTTTCTGTCCTTCTGCCAAAGATTGTGAAAATGGTTCTGAGCGTAATTTATATGGAAGAAAGCAATTTGTATTTGCTTTTTGGCCTAATGAAGATGACTCTAAATTTGGTTACCATAAAGGACGTGGTGTCGAACCTTATATGGCACACTGGGATGGTGATGAAGAAAAATTATATACTTCTTCAAAATATGGCTGTAATGAAGAATCAGGCAATAGTTTATACTGTACTGCGGTAATACAGCACAACGGCTGGAAAATTCCTAAAAATTATCCGTATAGGCTCTAAATTATATTAAAAAAGAGATGCTTTTTAGCATCTCTTTTTTTTGTATTTTATTCTAAAATCCAGCCGTTTGTAAGATCGACTTTTATGGGCTTAAGAAGTTTTATATAAACAGTATCACCAGCTTGAACGTTGAGTTTTTCTCCTTTCAAAACAGCCCTTACAAATTTCATAAACCAGTTTCTGTACTTTGTAACTTCTCCTGCTCCGTTAAACGATACAGTCTGATCGTTGTTTGTAGTAAGGAGAGAATTATCTAATACTAAAACTCCGTTTCTCACAAACCATTTCCCTTTTCTTACATCAAGAAGCTGGCCTTTAAGGGTTGAACCTTTATAAACAAGAATGTATTTATCTTTTGTAATGTAGTTTTCAGGTGCAGCAGCAGAATATATTTCTCCTGGCTGTGAAGTTTGCGAGCTTATGTATTTTGTTAATTTTACCGGAACTATTGCTCCTGCCGGAATTGTGCCTATGCTCCCTTGTACAAACGCACTTTCAACAACATAGCCGTTCCCGGTTTTCTTTCTCATAGCTTCTGCAAGTTTTGCATTCGGATTTAATTTTGCCTGTTCCATCATTTCATAAAGAATTGCAGAAACTTCGGCTCTTGTTGCAGGTCTGTCTGCTTCAATTTTTGCTTTATCCTCTGATGGAATTGTTACAAGCATATTTAAGATTTCAGCTTTGCCTGCCGGAATTAAAAATGATTCAGGAACTTCATTTATATCTGTATATTTTTTTGAAAGCACTTCTTTTGCTTTGATGTTGCTGATTTGTTCAGTAGTTAAAGCATTAACTGCAACAGTAATTGATTCTGCGCGTGTTACTGTATCATCCGGCCGGAAGGCTTCACCTTCATCAGGACAGGATATTAAATCAAAATATAATGCCTTTTGAATAGCATCATAAGCCCAGAAGCCCGGTTCTATATCATTAAATTTTACAGGCTGTGCAATTGTTGTGTGCTCCTGTCCGAGAGCCTTAATAGCCATTGATGCAAATTCAGCTCTGCTGACATTGTCGTCAGGCTTGAATGTGCCGTCTGGGTAGCCGACTATTACGCCTTTTTCTGTTAATATTTCAATTTGTTTTGCAGCCCAGTGTTCAGGTGTTACATCAGGGTATGCAAATGCCGGAACTGCAAGTACAATTAACGTAATTGCAGATAATAGAACTTTTCCTAAATTTTTCATACATTAACTCTCCTATAAAATCCTACAATTATTATGTTACATGCAAATTCTTATTACGGCAATATTTTGATAAAGTTATGTTACTTTTCCTGTAAACTTTTTTATCATTATAGACAAGGCTTTCAGATAGGTCTATAATGTAAATATTCCTGCGGAGTTTTTATGCTTCAAAATTATTTGTTATATTTATCTTTTATAAACGGAAAGCTGGAAAAATTTTTTGAACGCCAGAAACCTTATATTATGTGCGAAAAAGGCTGCGGCAAATGCTGTAAAAATGCGCAATTCCCGTTTTCGAAAATTGAATTTGATTTTTTGTTAACAGGTGTCTGGCGTCTGCCTGTGGAAACTAAGCAGGTAATTTCAAACAATATTGCGAAAGTTCTTGAGCAGCGGGAAAATTTTAAAGGTGAAAAATTCCTTTATGACTGTCCGTTTTTGATTAATGATGTTTGCTGTGTTTATCCTTATAGAGGTATTATATGCAGAACATTCGGACTTATGACAAAAGGTGCTGACGGGCGTATAAAAGTTCCGTTTTGCTGCTTTGAAGGCTATAATTATTCAAACGTAATAGATTTGGAAACAAAAAAAATTTCGGCAAAAAAAGTTAAAGAAAGAGGATTTGAGGAAGAACCGCTCGGATTTAATATAAGCTATGAATTTTTAACTGACCCTGATTTTGAAAAAGGTTTTAAATTTGAATTTGGCGAGAAAAAACCGTTGATTGAATGGTTTATAAAGCAGTGATGATATAAATAAACAGTCAGTTTGATTATTGTTGACATAGAGTCTATTACAGTATTGAACAAACTTCTTGATAAGTCGTTAAAATTCTCAATATTCTTAAAGTTTTGTTATCAATAGTTCTATAAATAATCAAATAATTCCTTTTAACAATATAAAATTTTACATCCAAATATGTAAAATCTTCTCTTGATTTACCAAGATAAGGATGCTTGCACAAAGTTTTAAATGTTTTATAAAACAATTTTACAAATTTTGTTGCAGCAGTTTTATTGTCTTTAGCAATATAATCCGACATTATTTCAATGTCATTATATGCTTTACTTGTAATTTCAAGTTCTAAATCATTCATATTTTTTAATCAGTTTTTCCATAGCCGAATGTCCGTCTAAAGTTACGGTATCGTTCCAACCTTCTTCAATCTCTTTGTTTAGCTGTGCAATTCTTTCTTGGGATATTTTATCCTTGGAAGCCATCATTCTTAAAGCTTCTCTGATAACTTCACTTACGGAATTATAAAGCCCGGATGCAACTTTATCCTGTACAAATTTTTCTAATGTTGGTGTTAAAGATATGTTCATAAAATACCTCATTTATAACAATATATATCTATATAATAACAAAGATTGTTATAAATTTCAATTATATAAATAAGTATTGTAACAATTAGGCAAATTTTGAGAAGAAAACCAACCAGCAGTTTATTGTATTAACAACAAACAGGACTATTAAAATACAGATTAAATGCCTAAAATAAAAAGAGGATAAGAAAAATTTTATCCTCTTTTAACTGGGCAGGGGTGGATTCGAACCACCGTAGTCTCGCGACGGCAGATTTACAGTCTGCTCCCTTTAGCCACT
>CALVEO010000024.1 GCA_944326615.1 Candidatus Gastranaerophilales bacterium
TATGAACGCTTCATTTCTTCTCTTATATTTACAGGAACGATTTTGCCGTCCGCAAACATGTTTTGTTGGTTGCTCATACTTTTATAGCCTTTCCGTTATTATTTTATTTTGCCTATCCCTTGATATTATTATATCATGAACATACATTTCTGGCTAATTACTGGTAAAAAATTTACATTGGATTAAGTATATTTTAAATATGTTTATTTTATTTACTATTCCGCTATATATTGATATTTAAATTAATTAAATCTTCCAAATTTACATCAAGCACCTCTGCAAGATTTTTCATATAAAGCAGTGTTGGGTTTGTCAAGCCGCGTTCCACTTTGCTGTAATAGCTTTTGTCAATATCGAGTTTATTTACTATATCATCTTGTGATAAGCCCCTGAGGGAACGTATTACTTTGAGTTTTAGACCTACTTTTTTCAGAAATTCTTCATTGTCCATAATTAAATTCTATGGGGTTGACTTAATCTAAACAATAGTTTATAATAATAATTAATTGGTTTATAAACTATTAATATGGATAATAAACAAAATTATTTGAGGATAAGCAATGGATAACAAAATAGGATTTACCTTAGCAGAAGTTTTGATTACTCTTGGTGTAATTGGTGTAGTTGCAGCGATGACAATGCCTGTTTTAATTCAAAACCATCGAGAAAAGGTTACGGTTACGCGTTTGAAAAAGGTTTACAGTACGTTATCACAGGCATTAGTTGCTGCCATTAATGAGGATGGAACGCCTGATTTATGGGATTCATATCAGTATGAATTAGATGAAGATGATGACGGTATAAATGGAGAAAGTGCCGGTACTTACACAAGATTTCACGTTGGGAATTTGGTAAAGCAGCTAAAGGTCGCAAAGGATTGCGGATATTCTTCAAACGGTTGTTTTATTCGTGATGGTTATAAAAATCTGGGCGGTAAAAAGGAAAGAGATTTCGAAACATTGAACAACCGGTATTATAAGTTGGTTCTTTCTGACGGCACAACTGTGGCCATAGAGGGATATGAACCGAAAAAAGATGTATTTGATGAACAGCAAGAAAGAAGTTATGGTGAAATATGGGTTGATATTAACGGAAAATCTTTGCCTAATGTTGTAGGAAAGGATGTTTTTTTATTTTTGTATACAAATGCCCGAGTAGTTCCGTACGGTTATAATAAAACGGATAAGTCATTAAAAGATCTTGGATGTACTACATCCTCAAATGGAGGTGGTGCAAATTGTACAGCTTGGGTTCTTGTTAATGAAAATATGGATTACCTGCACTGTGATGATTTGAGCTGGAAGGGGAAAACGAGTTGTAAGTAATTTTTTAAAGTAAAATTAATCAACTTTATATTTTGGAGCTTCTTTACTTATCATTTCCATGTATTTTTTGTTATTTTTTTCGGCGAATTCTATTGCTTTTTTGCGTGCAGCATCTGTTCCGCCGAGTTCTGAGGCATAAAAACGTTTTGCATAAGAAAATCTGTCAAGTCCCTTTGTTTTAGATTTCTGGTAAACCGCTGTATTGTATTCATAGTATTCTTTGTTTTCAGGGAATGTTAAGAAGCCTACTATAGCTGCATCCGGATATAAAAGAACCGATGCGCCTTTTGTTTTCTCCTGAATTTCGTGGGCATATTGTGCAGATGCATCTGTGGGGTTTGTTAAATCCGGAAAATTTGTAAGAGTGATTTTTGCATGCCAGTTTCCTGCATTTTCGTCTTTCAAAAGATAATCATAGTTTTTTGTTTTGCTGTCAGGATTAGAAAGATTAAAGGTTTGTTTATCAAATTTAATTTTATCAATTTGTGCAAAGACTACACTTTGGCTTAGTGCAAGAATGTTAAGCAAAATCAACGCTTTTGTAAAACTATTTTTCATAATGATAAATCCTTTCTTTTTCTGATTTCTGAAAAGATTATTGTTCTCTGATTTGTAAAAATCTATTACCCGTTTTGTTAATTGGCTTGTTTATTGTATAATATACTATGTAAGGAGATGAGTTATGCCGTTTGAATTTGAACCGCAAAGAATAAAAGATGTTATACTTGTAAAACCTAAGGTTTTCGGTGATAATCGCGGATTTTTTATGGAAAGTTATAAGAAATCAGAGTTTTTTGCAAACGGAATTGATGTGGAATTTAATCAGGATAACCATTCTAAATCAACGGCTCATGTATTGCGTGGCTTGCATTATCAGGAAAAACCATACGCGCAGGCAAAACTTGTCAGATGTTCACGCGGAAGAATATATGATGTTGCGGTTGACATAAGACCTGAGTCTGAAACTTTCGGTCAATATGTAAAAGTTGAATTATCAGAAGAAAACAAGCACATGCTTTTTATTCCTGAAGGATTTGCGCATGGTTTTGTCGTTTTATCAGATGAGGCGGAACTTTTGTATAAAGCCAGCGGTGAATATGCACCTCAGGCAGACAGAGGGATTCTCTGGTGTGACAAAGACATAAATATCGACTGGGGGATTGATTTTGAACCTATTTTGTCAGAGAAAGACAGAGCACAAAAATCTCTGAAAGAGATATTTCGGAAGATAGGAAGATAAGAAGGTAAGAGGATAGGCTGTTTACATGTATAAAAATTTAGTTATATGGAAAGATTCTGTCTATTTAATAAAAGAAATATATAAACTTGCTGATATGCTTCCGAAATCTGAAGATTTCAATTTAAAAAACCAATTAAAAAGGGCTGTTGTATCTGTGTCATTAAATATTGCAGAAGGTAAATGCAGGGCAACATCGAAAGAATTTACACATTTCTTGAATACTGCATCGGCTTCATTGTATGAAGTAATTGCTATTTTGGAAATATGTGAAGAACTAGGATATTTATCGGAGTTAGAAAAATGTTATAATAAAATAAATTTATTAAGTCGTAGAATAAATTCATTAAGAAATAAGTTGATGGAGGAAAGTGATTAATGTTTAATATTGTAAATAGCTTACCTTCCTACCCTCCTACCTTCTTATCTTCTTATAACAAGGAGAAAATAAATGTCTAAAACAATACTCATCACCGGCGGGGCCGGATTTATCGGAAGCTGTTTCGTTAGATATATGTTAAAAAATCATCATGATTATAAAATTATTAATCTCGATGCATTAACCTATGCAGGAAATATTGAAAATCTTGATGATGTCAAGGATAATCCGAATTATAAATTTGTTCATGGAAATATCTGCGATAAAAAACTTGTACCTGAACTTGTAGAACAGGTTGATGCAATAGTGAATTTTGCTGCAGAATCCCATGTTGATCGCTCAATTACAGGCCCTGAAATTTTTATAGAAACAAATGTAAAAGGAACTTTGAATTTATTGCAGGCTGCAAAAGAATTTAAAATTGAAAGATATTTACAGGTTTCAACAGATGAAGTTTATGGAACTCTCGGCAAAACCGGATATTTTACGGAAACTACCCCGCTTGCGCCTAACAGCCCTTATTCGGCGTCCAAGGCTTCTGCTGATATGCTCGTGAGAGCTTACCACGAAACTTACAATATGCCTGTTTTGACAACAAGATGTTCAAATAACTACGGACCTTATCAGTATCCCGAAAAACTTATTCCATTTTTTATTTCACAGTTATTAAAAGGGGAAAAGGTGCCTGTATACGGTGACGGGATGAATGTGCGCGACTGGTTATATGTTTATGACCATTGTTCTGCAATAGATACGGTTTTACACAAAGGCAGAGTCGGTGAAGTATATAACATAGGCGGTCATAATGAAAAAACGAATATGGAAATTACCCGTCTTATATTAAAAGCTATGGGTAAAGATGAAACCTCTATTGAATATGTAAAAGACAGATTAGGGCATGACAGGCGTTATGCAATTTGTAATGATAAAATTCAAAATGAACTCGGGTGGAAGCCGTCTTTAACATTTGAAGAAGGGATTAAACTTACAATTGACTGGTATCTGAATAACCAAGACTGGATGAAATCTATAGAAGCTAAAAAGGAATTAGTATAATGAAAATATTGGTAACAGGTTCAAACGGAATGCTGGGGCAGGATTTATGCCCGATACTGGAAGATAACGGATTTGAGGTTATCGAAACTGATGTAAATACACTTGATATTACAAATGCCGGGCAGGTAAAATCAGTTCTGTCAGAAAACAAACCTGATATTGTTATTCACTGTGCAGCTTATACAAATGTGGATAAGGCGGAAGAAGATTTGCAAACAGCAGAGCTGATTAATGTTACTGGTACTGAAAATATCGCGGAAGTTTGCGGGAAATCAGGAATTACTTTAGTCTATATTTCAACGGATTACGTGTTTGATGGAACAAAAAATTCTCCCTATAAGCCGGATGACAGAACTAATCCAATAAACAATTACGGTTTGACAAAGTATGAGGGAGAAGAAGCTGTCAGAAGCCTTTGTGAAAAGTATTATATAGCAAGAACAAGCTGGCTTTACGGTCACCATGGCAGAAATTTTGTTGAAACATTGCTTTCTCTTTCTGATAAACCTGAAATTAAAGTGGTTGATGATCAGATTGGATGTCCTACATGGACGGTCGAGCTTGCAAACGGCATTGTAAAATTATTTTCAAAACCTTACGGAACATACCATATTTGCGGTTCAGGCTCAACAAGCTGGTACGGGTTTGCAAAAGAAATTTTTGCTCAATCCGGTTTGAATGTAAATCTTCTCCCTTGTACTACGGAAGAATTTCCGCGTCCTGCGAAGCGTCCTGCATATAGTGTTATGGAAAACGACGGAATTTGCAGAAACTGGCAGACAGCTTTAAAAGATTACCTTATGTTAAGGAATGTTTAAAACCTTACCGGATAATCTTCAGGAATTTTCCAGCCGTTTTCCTGAATAAGTGCTGTGCAGTATATTTTACTTCCTGTGTCACTGCATCCGTATGATGTTTCTCTCCAGCTTATGTCTTCAAAATCTTCTGTTTTGCTGTTTATCCATTTATAAGGCTCTAAGCCTTTATTTTTGGCATACTTCCATCGCGTATCATCGGAATTCGGGTAAAAAGCAAAGAGAAAGTTATTTTTTCCATATTGTAAAGGGTTATCAGGGTTATTTTGATTGTCAAAAATATCATCTTTGTTAAGTTTAGAGAGAAATTTTGCGTCAGGAAAGAAATTATAAGTGCTTCCTCCGCGTCTTATAATAACGGCACTTCCATCAGGAAAATACACTATAACATATTTATCTGCAGTTTCTTCCACCTTAAGAGTTTTCAGATATTTTGCCAGATATTTGTTATACCAGGCTAAATTATCTGCGATGTCATTATTATCATCATCAATTTCCGTATTTATATCCCAAGTATTTTTGTCTCCGTTTTCAAGTTCAGATTGTGTTATAGCCTGATTCATGACGGAATAAAATTTTTTCAACCTTGTTTCAACAACAGTTTTTTTGTGATTTGCAATTAATACTGGTAAAGTTAAAGCAGCAACGACCCCAATAATTCCCAGAGTAATTAATACTTCTGCTAATGTAAACCCTCTAAAACTGGCACTACAAGCTAACCTTGCGGGGGGGGGGCAATTCTAAGCTCTTTCGTAATCATAATTTTAACCTCCTTTTTGTATTTATTATATATTATTTTTTTTAATTTTTCAAGTATAGTAATTATTTTTTGAAGTAATAAACATGCCTTGCAAAATCTCTATTTTGCACATATAATTTTTGTAAAAACAGGAGAATTTATGAAAGGTATAGTATTAGCAGGCGGTTCAGGAACAAGGTTACATCCTAGCACTATTGCGGTTTCAAAACAGCTTTTACCGATTTATGATAAACCGATGATTTATCATCCGATTTCGGTTTTGATGCTTGCGGGAATTAAAGATATTCTTATTATTTCAACGCCTGTTGATTTGCCAAACTTTAAACGATTGCTTGGAGACGGCAGACAGTTTGGAGTTAATTTTTTATATAAAGAACAGCCGTCGCCTGACGGGCTCGCACAGGCATTTATTCTGGGAGAAGAATTTATCGGGGATGACTGTGTTTGTTTAATTCTTGGCGACAATATTTTTTACGGTGGCGGATTTTCCGGCAAGTTGAAAAAAGTCGTGAAAAATATTGAGAACAACAGCGGGGCGACAGTTTTCGGGTATCCTGTTAAAGATCCGCAAAGGTTTGGTGTAGTGGAATTCGATAATTACGGTAAAGTCCTTTCCATTGAGGAAAAACCGAAAAATCCAAAATCTAATTATGCAGTAACAGGACTTTATTTCTATGATAATAATGTTGTTGAGTTTGCAAAAAGTTTAAAACCTTCTTTCCGCGGAGAACTGGAAATTACTGATTTGAATAATATATATCTGCAGAAAAATCAGTTAAATGTTGAACTTTTCGGGCGCGGTTTTGCGTGGCTTGATACCGGAACTCACCAGTCGCTTTTGCAGGCAAGCCAGTTTGTAAGAACTGTTGAAGAAAATCAGGGAATAAAGATTGCTTGTCTTGAAGAAGTAGCTTATCGTATGGGGTTTGTAACGAAAGAAGATTTGTTTAACAGGCTTGACAGTTTTAAAAACAACGAATATTATGATTATGTAAGAACTATTTTAAATAAAGAAGGAGTGTTATTATGAAAAAATTATTAAGCAATGTTAATCGGGGGGGGGGCACTCTCAGCTAGCTGAGGGCAGGAAGTCAGGAAATCAAGTTGTTTACAGTAATGTCATTGCGCATTTATTGCGCAATCTGGAATATGTTCTAAAAGGATCGCGCAACATGTGCGCGATGACAGGTCTTAATATTCAATATCTCCCTCTTTTTGAATATGGTGTCATTATATGGCAGGTTTTTATTCGGATGCTAGGATACTATGGCACTAAGTTAGCAGGAAGTATTGTAAAAAATTTATGCAAAACACAGGAGTCGGGTGCAGCGGCTACGCTGCCGCAAAGGGGAGAAGGAATAAGTAACTACAATCAAATTATATATAATAATCAGCCCTCACCCCAACCCTCTCCCACAGGAGAGGAAGTAAGTAATTATAAGATGCTGAAACAAGTTCAGCATGACACTAATTCCTCGAAACGAACTTATTCACCTATTCACTTATTCTCTTATTCACCTTGTAAACGCTGTGCGTTTACATTAGCGGAGGTTTTGATCACCTTAGGAATTATCGGGGTGGTCGCTGCAATGACAATGCCGTCATTAATTGCAAATCATAGAGAAAAACAAATAGTGGCGCAGCTCAAGAAAACTTATTCTGTTTTGCAGCAGGCATTTTTACAGGCAGAAGTAAAGCATGGCGAAGCAAAATACTGGGGTGACATTGTCGGAACTAATACAGGAGAAACCGATGAGAACGGAGATCCTATTTTAGACTATTCTACTACTATAAATGTTTTAAATTATATAGCTGAAAATATAAATGTCCAGAGATCTTCTGCTGATTTGGTTTATACTCCTGTTCCGATGAATGAAAATACCGGAACAGAGTTTAGAATTCCAGCTGAGCGTTATTTAAAACTTAATGACGGCACAATTGTTGGCGGCGGTTATTCGTCTGCTGAGAGAACTACAATGGATATAAGTGTTATACTTCCAAAGTGTTTAAAAAGAGGAAAATGTAAATACGGAATAGATATTTTCTATTTTAAAATAGATCTTGCAAATTCAAGAATAATTCCATTCGGGATTAAGGAGGATTTAGGTTTAAACACAAATTCATTTGAACAAATGTGTAATAAATCGATTGAAAATTCACAGCAGGGTTTTGGATGTACAGCCTGGGTCTTGTATAATGAAAATATGGATTATTTGCATTGTGATGATTTAAGCTGGGAAGGGAAAACTAAATGTAATTAATATATTGTCATGAAAATTATTTTCACCTATAATTTTAACAGATATGTGAGGAAATCTCCGGTAAACATCTTAGAAATTTGGCAGAGACTGTCAGGGAGGGTGAAAATGCATATAGAGCATATAAAAAAAGTTGATCCTGTTGTAGCAGAACAGATTGAAAAAGAGTTTGAACGCCAGCAAAATACAATAGAACTTATTGCAAGCGAAAATATAACATCAGAAGCTGTAATGGAAGCTTGCGGAAGTGTTTTGACAAATAAATATGCCGAGGGCAAACCGCATAAACGTTTTTATAACGGATGCGACCATGTTGACGTTATAGAAGAAATTGCGCAAAAAAGAGCATGCGAACTTTTTCACATGGCTCATGCAAATGTCCAGCCGCATAGCGGAGCGCAGGCTAATATGGCAGTATTTATGGCTGTTTTAAAGCCAGGCGATAAGGTTCTTGGCATGGATTTGTCAAACGGCGGACATCTTTCTCATGGTTCGCCTGTCAATTTTTCTGGCTTATACTTTGACGTAAAAAGTTACGGTGTGGATGAATACGGAAATATCGATTATGAAAATGTCCGCAAAATGGCGCTTGAACATAGGCCAAAACTTATTATCTGCGGGGCAAGCAATTATTCTAAAATTATTGACTTTAAAAAGTTTAGAGAAATTGCAGATGAAGTCGGGGCGTACTTATTAGCTGATATCGCGCATATTGCAGGGCTTGTTGCAACAGGACTTCACCCTTCGCCTGCAGGTTATGCGCAGTTTGTAACAACAACAACACATAAATCATTGAGAGGCCCCAGAGGCGGAATTACAATGTGTGATGCGGAATTTGCATCAATTATTGACAAGGCAGTATTCCCCGGAATGCAGGGCGGACCTCTTGAACATATTATTGCGGGTAAAGCGGTTGCGCTTCTTGAAGCTTCCAAGCCTGAATTTAGGCTTTATGCAGAACAAATTCTGAAAAATGCAAAAGCGTTAGCACAAGGTCTTATGGATGAAGGCATGGATATTGTAGGCGGTATGACAGAAAACCATTTGATGACGCTGGACTTGAGAAAAACAGGCAAGACAGGGAAAGATATGGCTAACGTTCTTGAACGTGTTGGAATTACCGCAAACAAAAATACCGTCCCGAATGATCCGCAGAGTCCTTTTGTTACAAGCGGTATAAGATTAGGAGTACCGGCTGTTACTACAAGAGGGTTTAAAGAAGAAGATATGACAGAAGTCGCAAAAATTATTGCATCTGCAATATTTTCGTCAGATAATGAATTGGGCTTGCAAAATTTAAGAGAACGTTCTCTCAAACTTTGTAAAAAATACCCGATATACAAAAACTAGAAGCCCGGATGGCAGGATGTCTGGAAGGCAGGCTGTTATCGGAAAATAAATATTTTGAGTGAAACTAGCTTGACCTCCTGACATCCGTACTTCTGATCTTCTAATTAAAAGGATTAATCCAAATGCTTATAAAACTTACACATGCACATATAATCGGAACAGTAATTGCATATCTTATAGGGGTATGCCTTGTGCCTCTCGTAATCAGTTTTTCTAAGAAAGAGGGGCTTGTTGATGTCCCGAATGAAAGGAAAATTCATACAAAACCGATATCCAGAATAGGCGGAGTCGCTATCTGGGCAAGCACTATGCTTACTTTTTTGTGTCTTGTATTTATGAGTTATTACCCTTCCGGAAATCTTCTTTCCGGAATTTTGCTCGGCGGTTCTTTAATGTTTTTGTTAGGACTTGTCGATGATATTTATAATCTTGATGCAAAATTTAAACTGTTTTTGCAGATTTCAATTGCAACGCTTGTATATCTTCTTGGTATTCAGATAAATAACCTTCCTTTTATCGGAAATATCGGAATTTTTTCTTATCCTATAACTTTACTGTGGATTGTCGGAATTTCAAATGCTTTGAATTTTATAGACGGTGTCGACGGGCTTGCAGGCTCTGTTGTAACAGTAAATGCAGTTACTCTTGCGATTATTGCAGTTGCGATGACTCCGCCTAATCATATAAGCGCACTTATCGGGTTTATCCTTGCAGGTTCTATGCTGGCATTTCTTACATATAACTTTAATCCTGCAAAGATATTTATGGGCGACAGCGGCGCATTATTTTCAGGCTTTTTACTTGCAACAATTTCTATAACAGGAGTTATGAAAGCTGCGACGCTTGCGATATTGCTTCCTTTTTTAGTTCTGGCAGTTCCTATTATGGATATTACATTTTCTTCTCTCAGAAGAATTGCAAAAGGAAAATCCCCGTTTGTTGCTGATGCCGAACACATTCATCATAAGCTGCTCCATGCAGGATTTTCCCAGAAAAAGACTGTAATGATTTTGACATCTGTTGCTATTATAGCAGGAGCCCTTGCATCATTATTTATGGGTTCTGCTACAATAAAACATTACTTTATGTACATTTTAGCAATAGTTATTGTCATGTTGTTACTAAACTTCATTAAGGTCTTGACAAAAAAATAATTATATGTTATCATCCCAAATGGATTTAATTACTCAGTTTTGAGCCGATGTCGTTTTTGCACGAGATGAGAGTTCAAAATATTTAAGTGTAAATCTGCCATATTATGTATTCTCAAAGTTGAGCATAAACTAAATACTCAGCCGAAAGTGTGAATACTATTACATGTATTAGTTAAGTAAAGGTTTATTAGCTATGACAGTAAGTGCAGTAGGACAAAATGAAAATTCAAAACTTTATACGGTAGTCAAAACTACGGCTGTTGGTGCAGCAGTTGGCTATGCATCAAAATACATGCTTCCTGTAACAAAACAGGAAGATACGATCAACAGACGTACAATGGTTAATTATTGCCGTAAAATTACAAATAAGGCACGAGTTGCCGAAATTAAAGCCGAAGGGATTAAATCTAAAGCCCAGGATGTGTTTGTAAAAATGGTTGAATCTAAAGATAAAGATGCATTTTCTCTTTCCGGTATACAAAAGAAAGTACAAGCTCTTGGCGGTGAAAATTCCGCTGCAGGTAAAGAATTTCGTGCTATTATAAGAGACGTAAATAATTTATCAAGAAATTTAACAATAAGATTTGCTAAATCATATCATCATATGTTAAAAGATATCAGACCTTCAGCTCCATTCATTGTTGCAGGAGCCGGTGTAGGTTTCTTTGCAGGATTTGCTCATAATGTCATGAAAACTGACTTTGATGCATAAATTTTATATTTTTTCACCAAAAAAATATAGGCTGAATTATTTTAATTCAGCCATTTTTTTATATTTGTGATTTTAAATATCTCATGTAACGAAATGTAAATATAGATTTAAAAACGTCTGAAACCCTGTTATAATCCCTGATAGGATAGGATAGGATAGGATGCGATGCCGATTTGTCAATAATTTTGGCCTTTCTGTTTTTATAAAAGAGTAAGGGAAATCGATTTTCAAGGATAGGGAAAAATTAACGAAAGGAAAAATTATTATGGCAGTAATAAGTCGTTTAATGAGTCAATCAATAGCATTGTTTAAAAATGGATATAAAGGACAGACTGTAAGGTATGTAACAAAAACTTTGCCGAGCGGAACAAATGTAAAAGTTATAAATGAAGGCCGCCAACTTAAAAAAATTGTGACGAAAGCTAACGGTAATCAAATTGTTTCAAAATTTACACCTGACGGAAAAGATGTTTTAAGTATTAGTGAAAAATCAAAAAGAGGAACAATTAATCATTTATTCGGCGGAGAAAATTATGATAAAACTGTAGAGGTAAGAACTCATGACGGGGGTATGTTTACCTTTTTAGGACACAAAGACAGGGCAAACGGTTTGTTATACTCAAATGCAGGCGGAAGATATGATGCAAATAATACTTATATTCCTCAATTCAAAAATGCAATAGATTATATAAGAGGTAAAATATCTCCTCTTGATTACATACTTAATAAATTGGGTAAGTAATAATATATTTTTTATTTAATAAGTCGGGCTTTTAGCCCGACTTATTATTATGTAGAATACCTAAGCTCCTTCGGCAACAACTGTTGCAATAAGTTCTCCGTAACTGTTCATTGAGCCGTCAGTTTCTTCTACTACGTAAGAATAACCTTCTTTGCCTTCTACAGCTTTTTCTGCTTTTTGCAGTGCTTCATCGTAATCTTTTGTTTCTGCTACTAATGTTTTTGAAAATTCAGAATGATTTTTTAATGTGTAAACGTGATACATTTTTTACCTTTCCAGTGAAGTGAAGAATTAGCAATAATGGAATTACCATTCATGTTTCACTCTTCACGCTTCACTTTTTTTATTTGTTCTTTCAATTCCATAACTTCATATTTAAGCCTGTTGAGTTCGCATCTTACAGGGTCAGGAATTCTGTTATGCATAAGAACTCCATTTTCATCTTTGATTTTTCTCCTGACAATTCTTCCGGGTATACCTACTACTGTTGAATATTCAGGAACATCATCTACAACAACGGAGCCCGCTCCTACTCTTACATAATCTCCGAGTGTTATATTGCCGAGAACTTTTGCTCCCGCACCTACAATTACTCCATGACCGAGTGTCGGGTGGCGTTTGCCATGTTCTTTTCCGGTGCCGCCTAAGGTTACCTGCTGATAAATAAGAACATCATCGCCTATTATGGTTGTTGCGCCGATTACAACTCCTTCACCATGATCTATAAAAAATCTTCTGCCGATTTTGGCGGCCGGGTGAATTTCAATACCTGTTATTATTCTTGTTATATAAGAAATTACACGCGGAATTAAAGGTATATGCCATTTGTAAAGCCTGTGTGCAAAGCGGTATGCAATCAGTGCGTGAAGTCCAGGGTAGCAAAGAATTACCTCAAGCAGATTTTCTGCTGCAGGATCTTTGTCGTAGATTACCTGAATATCTTCTTTTACCTTTGTTATTCCGCGTTTGAGTATTTTAAACATAATTTATTGGCCTTTTGGTTAAGATTTAGTGAAGGGTGAAGAGTGAAGGGTGAAGCGACTTTATTTATTTTTAAGATATTTAATAAGACCAAGAATTAAACTTCTAATCTTAATTAATTTTTCCATTATTTCATCAATATTTGAGGCATAACCTAAATTTTGTGCAATTAACAATTCCGTTTCCAATTCAGCAATTGAACCGATTGAAATATAAAGAAATTGAATAGTTTCTTTATCTGATTGTCTTGCACAGCCTTCTGATATGTTTGCAGGTATTGATACTGCGCTTCTTCTTATCTGGTTAGTAAGTCCGTATAATTCATGTTGAGGAAAGTCTTGAGTTATTCTGTATATTTCTGTAATAAATTTTGTTGCTTTCTTCCAAGCTTCTAAGTTTTTATGATCCATATAATTTCCCCTTCACTCTTCACGTTTCACTCTTCACTCAGATTAATTTTGCAAATTTACGTTTACCTGCCTGCAATACTACACTTTCTGCAAAGCTTAGTACATAAGCCGTATCGGTAATTTTTTCACCGTCAAGTTTGACGCCGCCGCCTTGAATTAAACGTTTTGCTTCGCCTCTGCTTGAAGTAAATTTTAATTCCACAAGAGCATCAAGAATCCCTTTGCCGTTCATTCCTGACACTTCTTCTATATCATCAGGAATTCCTTTATTTGAAACTACATTAACAAAAGCATCCTGTCCACGTTTTGCGCCTTCTTCTCCATGGTATTCTGCAGTAATTGTATATGCAAGCTTCATTTTTATATCACGCGGGTTTACAGAACCTTCTGCGATTTGTTTATCTATTGTCTCAAGTTCTTCTTTTGTTGCGTCTGTAAGTAGACTATAATATCTTGAAATCATATTATCAGGGATGCTCATTAACTTGCCGAACATATCAACTTCGTTGTCAGTTAAAGAAATACAGTGTTCAGGGTAAGTTTTTGACATTTTTACAACCCCGTCTGTGCCTTCAAGCAGCGGTAACAGCATTACAAGCTGGGGATATTTTTTACCGTAAGCAGTCTGAATATCGCGTCCAAGAAGGGTATTAAATCTCTGATCCGTTCCGCCGAGTTCAATATCCGAATCAATTTCAACAGAATCGTAAGCCTGCATCAAAGGATAGAAAAATTCATGAATTGCAATTGGTTTGCCTTCTGTATAGCGTTTTGCAAAATCATCACGTGTCATCATTTGTGCTACTGTTACCTGTGATGCAAGTTTTAGCAAATCCGTAAAAGTCATTTTATGAAGCCAGTCAGCATTATTAACAACTTCTGCTTTTGTAACATCCAGAACCTTTGACATTTGTTCAAAATAGGTTTTTGCGTTTGCTTCAACCTGTTCTTTGGTTAAAGCCGGACGGGTCTCAGATTTGCCTGACGGATCTCCTACCATTGCTGTTGCACCGCCAACAATCAGGACAATTTTATGCCCGAGATTTTGAAATTCTCTTAGTTTTCTCATTACAACCGTATGCCCCAGATGCAAATCAGGACGCGTGGGATCCATACCGAGTTTTATTCTTAAAGGTGTTTTTTTATCATGAGAATATTGCAGTTTTGCAGCTAATTCTTCAATTCCGCCCGGTAAAACTTCTGCATTTCTTGTTAAATGCTTTGCCTGTTCTATAAATTCCTCTCTTATTTCTGCCATTATTTTTCTCCGATTATTAACTTCTGTAAATTTATTATAGCACGCGCAAAAAATTTTTTTACGTGTTTTAGTTTATCTATGGACAAGATTAATAATATAAATTTTACTGGAATTTCAAATATCGGTTTTATTACTTTTAAAAGAGAACCTGGTGCAAGAGGCTCTCTGTCAAAAAGCATATCTATGGTTTTGCGGGATGATTTAAAAGGAAAAGATTTGTCAGAATACAAGATGGCTCTGCATAAAGTTACAGATTCACCGTCTGATTTTTATTTTCATCCTGAAAGTCCGTACGTTTTGAATGTAGAATGCTACAGCGACAGAAACGGTGATGTATTAATGCTGAACGGAAATGTTATTGAACCGGAAAATAAGACAATGCCTGTATTTTCTTATATAGCAAAGCTAACAAGAAAAATTGCAAATATGCCGGAAAAAGATATGAGTGTAAACAAGGATTATGTAACTTATGAAGCGCCGGCAAATCTTATTTATGGCAGTGAAATAAATGTCAGACAAGCTTCACCTGAACAAAAAACAGTATTTCTGAACGGTTTTTTTAATAAAGATGGTGTTAAATATGGAGCTGAACAGGTTAATGCATTTATACAAAGAATTATGAATAGATATTTTGATGTTTAATAATAAAAAACCGGTTATTATATAACCGGTTTTTTAAGATATTTACTGTGTAATTTCAGTAAGTTCAGAACGAAGTGCAGTTATTTGAGAATTGTAATATTCAAGCCAGGTTGTTTCTTCATCTTTTAAAGACGGCTCTGCAAGGGCACGAATTCTTTTAATATCCAGTTCTTCAAGTTCTGTCAGAATTTCGTTTTTTCTTATTTCGTTTTGAATAGTCAGTTGGTTAGCTTGTTTTTCGGCTTCAGATAATTTTACCCATTTATTATCAGTGAATGTATATTCTAAAGGGTCTGCTGATATAACATTTCCTTCATAAGGAATAATCATTTTTCCTTGGGTTTGGGACATTATTAGTTCTGACCAATATTCATCTGAAATTTCTATAGCGTTATCAAAATTTTCTTCATAAAATCCATAGTCTCTGTTATTTTTCGTTCCGTAATATTTCATGTTTTCCTCCTTAAAAACCTATTACAATATAGTCTATACTGTACATAATTCCGCCGCTGTATACTACCATTCCTGTCAGATATAATTTTTCAAATCCTGTATCACTTCTTTCTCTTGAAAAATCACATCCGACTTTGCCAAAAACAGGGCAGCTTATTGTGCTGTAAGCAATAGGATAAGTAACATTTGGATTTACCCCGTATCCCCATTGAATAATCAAGCCGTTTGGAAGCCTGTAATAACCGGGATTGGAATATGCAGTGACTCCGCAATGTGAATACCAGCTTCCCCAGGCATAATTTTCAAATTTTCTTGTATAAATTTCGGGGTTATCCCCGTCACAGAACCATATTTGTTTAACTGCAGAATTTTCAAGTCCTGTAACAATTAACACACCGGAAGCACCTTTGGGAATGTTATATGGTGTATAAAGTGATGAGAATATATAAGTCCCGTCTGTTTTATAGTTGTTTAAATCAGTACCTGCATCAGTTACTGTGTGTGAAGTAATTAATTCTGTTTTATCAGCTTTTGTTTCAAGTGTTTCATTTAATTCTTCAATATCGCCGGTAGCAGCCTGCCTGTTGTTTTCTATTGCATCAGCAAGGGCGATAAAGTTTGCGTTGACCTCGCCTGCTTTGGCTTTTGTGCCGGGGATAAAAGAATAAGGTATCATTGAATCAGCCATAAATTTCCTTTCTGACTAATTTAATGAAAAATGTTATTGTATAAGGCGTTTGAATAATCAATTATACCACGTGTTTGCAAAAATCGTCAATGTTGTGGTAAAATCACTTTATGGCGATAGGTGTTGATATTGAAGATATTGAAAGATTTAAAGGAAAATCAGACGATTTTTTACATAGAGTTTTTACACCCTTGGAGCTTGAATACTGTTTTAAATTTTCAAAACCGGAAAGTCATCTTGCTGCACGTTTTTGCGCAAAGGAGGCTGTTGTAAAAGCCTTAACAGCCCTTGATATTGAAAATGTTTCCTATAATGAAATAGAAGTTTTTCATAATGAAAAACAATGCCCTCAAATCCGGATTTTAAAAGAAATTGAAAAGAACATTGTTTTTCAGGTCAGTCTTTCTCACGACAAAACAAAGGCAATAGCATTTGTTACGGCTGAAGAACAATAGCTTTGCTTTTTTTGTATGAACCTAAAAATCTTATATATGTTGTTTTTTCTTTAATTTTTTGTATTGTATTCATAATTTTGGGTTCATGAATATGGCCGTCAAAGTTTACTATAAATATGTATTCGCCGAATTTGTTTTTTGAAGGACGCGATGCAATATAGGAAAGATTTATATGATTTTGCATAAATATTTCAAGAACATTCAAAAGTGCACCCGGTTTGTTTTCTGTAGAAAATGCCATTGATGTTTTATCATTTCCTGTTACTTCGGTTTCAAAGTCGCCTATCAGAACAAATCTTGTCTGGTTTGTTTTGTCATCATTTATGTTTTCGCGTAAAATATTAAGGTTATAGGTTTCTGCTGTTTTTTTACTGCCGATTGCCGCATAAGTGAGATTGTAATTCTGGAGGTTTCTTGCAGCTTCTGCGGTACTAGCCGCTTCGATAATATTAACATTAAATGGAAGTTCGTTATGGATAAAATCCTGACACTGTGCAAGAGCCTGCGGATGTGAAATTACGCCGGTAATTGATGAGAATTCGGTTGTTCTTGCAAGAAGGCAGTGGCTTATCGGAAGATAGCATTCTGATAAAATTTTAATGTTCGGATTTTTTGTAACCATAAGATTGTCCATTGATTCTCTTACAGCGCCTTCAATTGAATTTTCAACGGCAAGAACACCCAGTGAATCAGGGGTATCATCAACATATTCAACAACCTGCCTGATTGTCTGCAGGGGAGTCGGGTATGCGCTTATGTTAAATCGTTTGCAGAATTCATCTTTTGCCATTTCCGTAAAGGAAGCCTGCGGACCTAAATATGCTATTGTTTTAACTGTTTCTAAATTTAACATTTGCGCTTACTCCTTATTTCTAATATTATTATAACAGAAGAAAATAGCGAGGCAATACAAATGAGTAATATAAAATTTGGAACTGACGGCTGGAGAGCTGTTGTCGGAAAAGATTTTAACGAAGAAAATGTAAGAATAGTTACGAAGGCTATAGGCAAATATGTTTTTGATAATTTCGGATTGGAAAAAAAGATTATAATAGGCTATGATCCGCGAAATAAAGCTTTAGAGTTTGCACAGCAGACTGCAGAACAGTTAGCAGAATACGGATTTGAGGTTTTGTTGTCAAATAAAGTAATTCCGACGCCTGTTTTAGCCTATAGTGCAAAGCATTTGAATGCATGTGCTGTTATGTTCACTGCCTCTCACAACCCGCCTGAATATCTCGGAATAAAATTTATCCCTGATTATGCAGGCCCTGCAACATCTGATATTACTGATGAACTTATGTATAATCTTGCTGTGCCGTTTAAAAATCAATGCGCAGACGGGCATGTTATTAAATATAATTTTGCGCCTGATTATTTTGCGCATATTGAAAAACTTATTGATTTTGAAAAGATTAAAAGTTTTGATAAAAATATAATTTTTGATGGTCTGTATGCCGCAAGTATCGGATATTTTGATAAGCTTTTAGATATTCATGGCATAAAATATGAAAGTCTTCACATGTTCCATGATGTGAACTTTGGCGGCGGAATGCCTGAACCTAAGCCGAAATATTTGCAAGAATTGATTGAAAAAGTTAAAGAAACTCCAAATTCTGTTGGTTTTGCAAATGACGGCGATTCAGACAGGTTTGGTGTAATAAATGAATACGGGGAATACGTTTCGCCGAACGAAGTTATTGCAATTCTTTTAATTCATTTAACCAAAAATAAAGGCCTGAAAGGTTCTCTTGTAAAAACTGTCGGAGCAAGTCTTTTATTAAATAAAACTGCCGAAAAACTCGGAGTGGAAGTTATAGAAACGGCTGTCGGATTTAAACATGTCGGGGAAGCAATGCGTAAATTTAATCCGGTAATAGGCGGAGAAGAATCCGGAGGATTGAGTATTCAGGGGCATATCCCTGAAAAGGACGGAATTCTTGCAAATTTGCTTATACTTGAAGCTATGGCTTATGAAAACAAATCTCTTGTTGAACTTCAAAAAGATTTGTACGATTTTGCTGGCTGCAAATTCTACAATGACAGAATTGATAAAAGATTGGATAATATTGATGAAATCAAGCCAGTGCTGGAAGCATACAAGAGTAAACAACAGATAGGAGATTTCAAGGTTAAAAAAATTGATACAAAAGACGGGGTAAAACTGTATTTTGACGATAATACAAGCTGGATGCTCATCCGGCCAAGCGGAACCGAGCCGCTTTTGAGAATTTATTTCGAAAGCGGCAGTCCGCAAAAATTGGAAGAACTAAAGAATAAAATCCAATAAAATTAACAGAGGATTTCTCTTGTAACGCAGCGCGTGTGAAAACTGTCTGTAACTGTCATAATACCTTTGTTCATTTTGAGCATCTCTGTAAAATTCTTCAATTTTTATGGCACTTTCAGGGTCATATTCAACGGGTTTAACTTTAGGACGTTTTTTAAATTTTTTCTTTACGTATTCAAACTCTCCATTATCAACGAATATCCCGCCGCATTTATAACATGTATCTATTTGAATACCAAAAACATTTGTTTTTATCATTGGAATTTTGCAAGCAGGGCAAATTCTTGTTTTAGTTTCATCTACAGGCATAAAATTTTTATTTGCCAAAATTTGTTTAATTTCACTTATATCGTCATTATCTGAACTGAATTCATTAATTTCATTATTGTCAAAGTAAATTCCGCCGCAGCCATTAGCGCAGACATCTATATTTATGCCTTTATTTGCTATAAAAAGTTTTGTCATTTCACTGCCGCAGGCCGGGCATATAATATTTTCTTTTGTATCTGTCATTTTTATCTTCCTAAAAATAATTTATCTAATGCTTTTAAAAATTTTGAACGTCTTGAAAGATTCATATTGTGCTGCATTTCAAGCGCATCAATTTTTGCACCCACTTCATTGTATGTAGATGATAAAAGATCCTGTTTTCTATCTTCTTCTGTTGCATACTGTTCGCGCATTTTTGTTAATTCTCCATGGTCAAAGAATTTTGAACCGCAGTTATAACATTCATCTATTGTTATTTCATGTTTTACACTCACATTATTTTTTACCATGTTATTTCCGCATACGGGGCAGACGCGTGTTTGAGTTTCATCTGTTTTTTCAAAAGTTTTGCCTTCAATTGCCTGTTTCAATTCATGAATGTTTTCAGAATGTTCATCAAAATGTTTCAATTCCTGTCCGTCGAAAAATATTCCTCCGCACCCGTCCAGACAAACATCTAGACTTGTGCCGCTTTCATTCATATAAACTTTATGCATTTCTTTGCCGCAGGCAGGGCACGTAATCATTTCTATTGTATCGTTCATTCTTATCTCCTTTTTTAGAAGGTAGGAAGATAAGAAGGTAAGAAGATAGGCTGTTATTGTTCAAAAATTTGTTTTATATTTTTATATGCTTATCTTCCAATCTTCATACCCTCCTATCTTCCGGTTTATTTTACTTCTGCATTTTCAGACAGGTTTTTCAAAATTGTGTAAGATGCATCCCATCCGTTAAGTCCGCCTGTTGCTTTATATTTGGCAATTTGTTTTGCTCTTTCTTTTTTCAATTTTGCCTGTTCTTTTTCCCATTTTTTTAGTTTCTTTTCACTTGAATTTCTCTCATCAAGAGTCGGCTGAATGTAAGCTGTGAAATTTCTGTATTCCTGACATCCGTATCCTGCTTTTACTTTTGAAGGATAGTTATATGCAAGATAGTCATAGATATACATTGTGCGTTTAAAGTTATTTGGCTGGCTTTTTAATAAATCTATTGTAGAGCCGGGCATTTTACCCAATACTACAATCATTGCAAGCGGGTTATAGCCTGCCTGAATCATTAAATCAACACCTGTTATATCTGCATTCATTTGATCTTTTTCAGACATATTATTCAGGGTAAGTTCGTTTGCCGCAAGTGCTGTTGTCTCAAGCGATGTATCTACAAAACTTCCTGCAATTGCGCTTGTAATATTAGAAACTAATTTCTTTTTAGATGCATTTGCATTTATCAGCGCGCCAAGCTCCTGAGAAATAACGGCAGCTACTTCATTATCATTTCCTGTGTAATTAAGATTAGTTTTGCTGATGTAAAGTTCATTATTTGCATTAGAAGTGCTGTTAGCAACTTCTGTTTCTGTTACGACAAATTTAGTGTCGGATGGCAGGCTGTTTTTGGTCAAAACCTGTTTGCCGACAGTCGGAACTCTGTCTACAGCACTCCATGTTGCAGCAAGTGATGGAGCTGCAAGTGATGCTGCTAAAAATAACGATAGAATAATCTTTTTCATTTTTCTTTTTACCCTTTCCGCCAAATTTCGTTTGACTTATTAAATTTTTGTCAGAGTCTTTTTTACCCTTTCCGCCAAATCTTGTTTGACTTATTAAATTTTTGTCGGAGTTTTTTTGCCTTTCCTACAAATCTTATTTAACTTATTAAGTTTTTTGTCATATTGCTCCAAAACTGCCTATTGATACTGCCTATCTTACAATCCTCTTATCTTCTGATTGTTCTCTGTTTCATCTAATCAGTAAATCTGTATTTGATAAGTGCAATAATTGCATGAAAACCGTCTTTCCACGTGATTTTTTTACCTTCTGAAAATTCCCTTCCGTAATAAGAGATCGGAAGTTCATACAATCTTGCTCCTCTTTTTAAGACTTTTGCCGTTATTTCAGGCTCAAAATCAAACCTGTTTGATTTAATTTCAATACCTTTGATAAAATCAGCCTTAAAAGCTTTGTAACATGTTTCCATATCGGTTAAGGTGGAACCGTAAAGAATATTTGTCATAAGCGATAAAAATTTGTTGCCTAATAGGTGATGGAACATAAAAGATCTGGATGGTTTCCCGCCTGAAAGCCTTGAACCGTAGCAAACATCAGCTTTCCCGTCAAGAATTAGTTTTATTAAAGGCTCGTAATCAACAGGATCGTATTCCAAATCCGCGTCCTGTATTATTATAATATCACCTGTGGCTTCTTTAAAGCCTGTTCTTAAAGCTGCACCTTTGCCTTGATTATATTCATGATACAAAACTTTATAAGGATACTTTGAATATAAATCTCTTGTTCCGTCAGTTGAATAATCATCTATCAGGATAATTTCCTTATCAAGTCCGCAAAATGATGCTTTTTCAACCTTTTCAAGAATTTTGTCAAGAGTATTTACTTCATTATAAACAGGAATTAAAATTGTTATCTTTTTCATATAAGCTCCATTTTCATAAAAAGTATTTGTAATCTTTATAAAAATATTGTACAATAAAAATATAGAGTTGTAAAAAGTGTTTAATAAAATTTATAAGGGTTAAGAATAAAATGATGATTGAGTGTGATACTGATATAATAAGAAAAGGTTTAGCATTACTGGCAGAAAAGTCTTATGATGAGGCATTAAAGACTTTTGAGGACGCAAGAAATTTTTACGGAGAAAATAATGCGTCAGGGTATCTTTCGGTCAGTTTAAGTCTTTTCGGGCTTGCAATGTATTTAAAAGATAAAAGCAGATACGAAGAAGTATTAAGGATTTTGAATGACGCACAGTTTATGGCGGAAAATTCAAAAAGCGATACAGGAAGAATTGTTAATGAATATGCTAAAGGCACAATAGCATTTGGCGAGGGCTTAAAAGATACGGCTTTAATGTATTTTGAACATGCCAAAAATATTGCAATGATATCCGGCGATGAATTTTCAATTATTGGTTATATTCTTACAAGAATTAAAGAAATAAAAAATGATGAAGGTTTCACTCTCCCTGTAAAAAGCGACCCGCTTGTCTCCCTTGTAAAAATCGGCAGATCTATCAGTGCTGTAACAGATATTGATATTTTGCTGAAAGTTATAGCGGAAGAAACTAAAATCGCTATTCAGGCAGACAGATGTACTGTTTTTATGTTTGATAAAGAGAAAAACGAACTCTGGAGCAAAGTCGCATTGGGACTTGACAGTCAGGAAATCCGTTTCCCTGCTGATAAAGGGCTTGCAGGTTACGTTGTAAAAACAGGCGAACCATTGAATATCCCTGATGCATACAGTGATCCAAGATTTAATCCTGATATTGATAAAGAAACAGGCTATACAACAAAAACGATTCTATGTATGCCGATTAAAAATAATAATAAAGAAATTATCGGTGCTTTTCAGGTATTGAATAAGCTATGCGGAGTATTTACAAAAGGTGATGAAGATTTGCTTGCCGCAATTGGCGGAAGTGCATCAATTGCTCTTGAAAATGCACAGTTATTTGAACAGCAGAAAGAGCTTTACAAAGAACAAAAGATTTTGTTTGAAAGTTTTATAGATACACTTGCAAAATCTATTGACGCACGAGATAAGATTACTGCAGGTCATTCAAGCCGCGTAAAGCTTTATTCAATGCTTCTTGTTGATGAACTCGGGTGTGATGAAAAATTTAAAGAACTTGTTGAAAAAGCCGCGATACTTCATGATATCGGTAAAATAGGTATTAGAGACTCTGTGCTGCAAAAAGAAGGCAAGCTGACAGAGGATGAATATAAGCATATTCAAGAACATGTTCGTATAACTCATGATATTCTGGAGAAAATTCATACTTCTGAAAGTTTTAAAACTATAACTGAAATGGCCTGTTCCCATCATGAAAAATATGACGGTTCCGGATATTACAGGCATCTCGCCGGTGAAGATATTCCTTATGGCGGGCGAATTCTTGCTGTGGCGGATGTTTTTGATGCAATTACATCGCGGAGGCATTATCGTGATAAAATGCCTATTCAAAATGTTATTGATATACTTATATCAGGCAAAAATAAGCATTTTGACGGTAACCTTGTTGATGCATTTTTGAAAATTTCTCTGGATAAAATTGTACGTGTGTTTTTGACGGAAAATCATCACAGTTTGACAGATGACGATGCAAAAACTTTAAGCATGTATAATTTACTTGATATTTACAATTTTATAACAGGTGAAAATGTTTCTGATGAAAATAGGCATATTGCAGAATTGTTTAATTTCTATTATTCTGGGAATGTAGAGAAAAGTGAGGGTTAAAAATTATTTTCTATGCATAAATTGCTTTTTACAATTGTAATAACATCGGCTGTAATTACTCCGGTATTTGCAGACGGTTTTGATGCTATTAAGCCGGCAGATCCCCTTAATAAAAAACATTTGCCTGTAAATACAATTGCCCTGCCTATTAAAAAAGCAACACTTACACATAACAGTATACATAATCAATATGTTATAGCATTTGACAGATTTGTTCAGAGTAATGTCAAGTCAGCTTATAATGATTTTAAAATCCTTATTGAAACGATGGATGAAAATGATTACGCTTATATGAAAATGGCCGAAAATATGGCTGATATAGGATTTTTTGATCTGTCAGAACTGGCTTCTTCCAAAATTGAAGACAGGCAGCTTTCTGATTTTTTGATAGGTGATATAAAACTTTATTATTACCCGTCAAAAAAATTACAAAGAGACGATGAAATTTATCTCGGCGAAGTTTTTTCAAATATTATCTATAACGATCAAAGCCGCGAAGCGACATCAGAACTTGTTAAAAATACATCGCTTCTGGCATCTTCCGATTATGCAAACTATGTCGCATCACTCGGTTATTTAAAATCGAATGACTTTATCAATGCAAATACTTATATTGATACCGCAATAAGTATGAATCCGCAGAATTTGAATTACAAAAAGCTTAAAGCAGAAATTCTTTCTCAGGGTAAAAAGCCGAAAGATGCTCTTAAAATGGTTGAGTATATTAAGTCGCAGAAGCTTTATTCCGTCGATTTCGCAAGGAAAGTTAACTCACTTGAGCAGTATGTTCTATATAAATCGGAGAAAAATTATTCCGAAAAAATGTATCACCTCGGATTTTACTATTATTACGAAAACGAGTTTGCAAAATCGATGAGAACTTTGCAGAGTGCTTTGACTTCAAAAAAGAAGCATAATAAAAAAGTTTATGCGGTCTTATCCAGAGTTTACTATAATATGCAAGAATTTGAAAAGGCCCAGGATATAGCTTTGAAAGCTCACAAAATGGACAGCGGAAATTCTATGGTTTTGCTTGTGCTTGGAGATTTGAGCTACAGGACTGGAGATTATAAAACTGCCTTAAAATATTACCGCGATGCGGAATCTAAAGACAAAACATCTTCTGTTTTTTCTTTAAAAATTGCCCAGACTTATGAAAAACTCGGTAAAGAAAAAAAGGCTTATGAATTGTATGAAAAAATCTTAAAAACATATTCAGACTGCTGGACAGCCTATTATAAAGTTGCTCTGAAAGATAAATCAAAAGAAATTGCTTACTTGAAAAAAGCAATTGCTATAAATATGAACTTTAAAGAAGCGTGGATAGATCTCGGACGTGTTGAAATTGAGCGCGGGAATTATTTTGATGCCAGAAAATATTTAGGCGTTGCGCACTATATTGACGAAAATGATTTTAGATATTATTATTATCAAGGACTGATTGCAAAAAATCAGGGTATGATGCAAGACGCCAGAAGTTATTTTAAAAAATCTTTGATGCTGAACCCTGATTACACACCTGCTAAAGAGGAAATGAATATATGAAACAAAACATTTTGATAGTAGAAGATCATGAACTTACACGCTTTGGATTGAAAACAACATTTGAAGGTGTTGATTTTGTTGAAAATATTTATGAAGCTGATTCGGCCGAGGCTGCGATTAAGGTCTTTAACGAAAATAAAGTTGATGTTATTATTATGGATCTTGGTCTGCCTAATATGAACGGTATTGAGGCTACAAAAGAGATTCGTTCCTCTAACAAAGATGTTAAAATTATTATTCTTACTTCACATAATGATGAAAAAGAAGTTTTAAACAGTTTAAAAGCCGGTGCAAACGCTTATTGCTCCAAAGAAATTAACCCCAAAAGGCTTATAGAAGTTGTAAGATCTGTTGCAGACGGCGCTGCATGGTTTGATCCGAGTATTGCTCATATTGTCTTGAAAGCAAGTGCAAATTCTCCGTCATTTGATGCGGAAGATAACCGCAAAGACTATGATTTAACATCTCGCGAGGCTCAGATATTGAAGCTAATGACAGAAGGCTACAGTAATATGGAAATTGCTCAAATTCTTGTTATAAGTATTAATACGACAAAAGCTCATGTTGCAAATATTTTACAAAAATTGGAAGTTGATGACAGGCTTCAGGCAGCGTTAAAGGCGCTTAAAAATAAGATAGTATAAGGATTGAAAATATGTCTGAATTGACAAAAGTTTTGTTAGTTGATGACAATTCCAAATATTTAAAAGATGCTCTGCCTTTTTACGGATATCAGGTTACGACAGCCTGCGACGGCATTCAGGCATTGAAATTACTTTCTTACAAAAATAATAAATTTGACATTGTTCTTCTTGATGTTATGATGCCTAATATGGACGGCTGGCAGACTTTGAAGGCTGTTCGTTCCAATCAGTATACAAAACATCTGCCTGTAATTATGCTGACTGCAGTCAATGATGATACCAAAATGGTTGCCGGCTTAAAAATCGGCGCAGATGATTATGTGGTAAAACCTTTTATTCTGCCAAATCTTCTTGCCCGTATGGAAGCTGTTTTAAGACGTTCAAATATTGAAAGACAAAAGAGAACAGATTTATCTGTGGAAACAGTTTCACTTTCATCCTTGACTGCTAAAGAAAAAGAAGTGTTAGAAATGGCGGCAAAAGGGGCAAGTAATAAACAGATTGCAGAAAAATTATTTGTAAAAGAAGTTACGGTAAAAACACATTTGAACAGTATTTTTAAAAAATTGAAGGTAGCAAACAGAACACAGGCAGTGCTTCTTGCTCTGCAGGCAGACTTAATATAAGATAATAATATAAGGAGAATAAAAGTAAAATGATAGATTATACAAAAGAAGAATTAGTCGAACTATTAAAGAAAAACCCCGATAAGTTTAATGCATGGAAAGTTGAACAGGAAGAAATTGATTTATCTGAAGTGGATTTTTCAGGGATTAACCTTGCAGAAATAGATTTTACTGATGTAGATTTGAATTCAAGTTCTTTTGCTGACTGTAGTCTTTCTTTTGTTAATTTTACCAATACTGATTTGACATCAGTGGATTTCACGCGTGCGAGAGTTTTGGAATGTGATTTTACGGATGCCTTGCTGACCGGTGCTGACTGCAGTTATGCAGAAATGACTTATTGTAATTTTTCCGATTGCGATATGGCAGGGTGTATTTTATCGGAAACTGATTTATCAAATTCAGATTTAACATCATCTGTTAATCTTAATGCCGCAAGATATGATGAAGACACAATATGGCCGGATGACGATATGCTTCCATCAGATTTTGACGGAACCGGGCATAGAGATTTGTCGGCTTTGCAGGATGATGAAGATGAAGTTGCGTCTGACTGGTAAAATATAAAATAGAATTGTTTCTTCTAATTAAATAATTTAGACCTTTTAAATTAACGAAAGGAGAATATATGCATAATTTGTTAAGTCTTTTGTATCAAAGTATGAAAAAATCATTATCAGACGATGCCGGCGATTTGTGTAAAAGATATTCCGAGATGTATAGTTCAGCTTTTACCTTGGCAGAAGTTCTGGTAACTTTAGGTATTATCGGGGTTGTTTCTGCTATGACTGTTCCTACTTTGATGCAAAATCATCAAAGAAAAAGTTATGTTACCCAGTTGCATAAGACTTATAATATTATATCTCAAGCGACTTTACAGTATATTAACGACAGGAATGCTCTAAATTTAAAAGAAGCCGGAATTTCATCCCTGGATGCAGTCGATGCATGGGCAAAAAAATATTTTAAAATAGTTAAAGACTGCGGTACTGATGGTTCGGATTGTTTTGCTGTAGGAGAATATAAAAAAATGGATGGTACCGCTATGCCGATTTTTACCCGTAAAGATGCCAGATATTATGTTCTTGCGGACGGTACTGCTGTAGCTTTTATTTATCAGAATAACGGTATACAGGTAAATTTAGATATCAATGGCAAAAGCGGTCCTAATGTTGTCGGAAGAGATACATTCCCGATGATGATTTATAATGATGGTACTGTTGATGATTCCAATGCGGAGCAAACACCCCCGCCTTATACTGATGAGCAGAGAGATGAAACATTTAACTCATATTGTAACAACGGGAGTGATACGTCTACCTGGTGGGGTTGTACCGGAAAGATTATCGGAGATGGCTGGGAAATGACTTATTAATTATACAATCTTGACTTGCCCCTTTCAGCGCGTACAATTAATCTTGTATATAACCGAAGGGAGTATAGAAAATGTTGGATCGTATACAAGTTACAAAAGAAGTAGAAGAAATGTGCTGCGTAAAACGCGGCGTTAAAGGCGAGCCTGCTCCTATCCCTCAAGAAGGCGATTGGACAAAAGTTAAAGAAATTAAAGAAATTTCAGGCTTGACTCATGGTTGCGGCTGCTGTGCGCCGCAGCAAGGTACCTGCAAATTGACTCTTAATGTTAAAGACGGTATCATTCAGGAAGCACTTGTTGAAACTATCGGATGCTCTGGTATGACTCACTCTGCTGCTATGGCTGGTGAAATATTGCCTGGTAAAACAATCCTTGAAGCTTTAAATACTGACCTTGTCTGTGACGCTATCAATGTTGCGATGAGAGAATTGTTCCTTCAGATTGTTTACGGAAGAACACAGACTGCTTTCTCTGATAACGGTCTTCCTGTAGGCGCAGGACTTGAAGATTTAGGAAAAGGTCTTCGTTCACAGGTTGGAACTATTTATTCAACTAAACAAAAAGGCCCCAGATATCTTGAACTCGCTGAAGGTTATGTTCTTGAATTAGGCCTTGATAAGAATGACGAAATTATCGGATACAAATTCGTCCATATGGGCAAATTTATGGATGCCGTTAAAAAAGGTATGGATCCAAAAGAAGCTCTTGAAAAATTCACCAGCACTTACGGCAGATTCGCTGAAGCTGTGAAGAAAATTGACCCGAGAGTTGAATAAGCGTGAGGCGGTGCGCCCGCTGTTGATGTGCGTGAGCGCAATGAACAGCGCACAACATTAAGATAACGCCGTTGTGACAGAAGCGATAGCAGATGGAACGTAGCAATCTTTGATTGCATAGGCGAAAATAATTAAGTAAACAAAATTAAGAGGAAAATAAAATGACAGTAAAATTTGAAGGACAAGACAGACGTCAGGCTAAATTGAATAAATTGTTACCTGAATACGGCTTCAAATCTTTGGAAGAAGCTCAGGAACTCTGTAAATCAAACGGTATTGACGTTGAAGCTATTGTTAAAGGAATTCAGCCTATTGCATTTGAAAATGCTGT
>CALVEO010000025.1 GCA_944326615.1 Candidatus Gastranaerophilales bacterium
AAAAATAATATTCAGCCGTCACCTAAAATTCAAAGTCATATTGACAACATAACTGCATATATAGACCAACAACGCATTAAAGAGCCTATTAAGGTTTATAGAGATGACAGTTATGGAATTTTAGATATAGTAACATTGTCTAATAATAAGAGTCTGGGTACGGAGCTTAAAAATATCGCTAACATAAAAGATGTAGAGATTAGAGAAAGACTTTTGGATAAGATAAGACGTGAAGACATAACTATATACCAAGAACGTTTTATGTCGACATCAATGTGTGAAGATGTACACTTTAATAAAAGCGACATCCGTTGGGAATTTGATTTGCCTGCCGGCACTAAAGGAACTTTTATTGAAAGTTACAATACAAAAACAACACATGGAAATCAAGTTGAATTCTTGCTGCAAAGAAATTCACAAATTTTAATTAAAGATATTGAATACGAGAATGGTATTTGGAAAATATATGCAAATATAAAAAATTAGAAAAATATGTTATAATACATGCAAAGGAGTTTATATGACAATAAAAATCTTCCGAAAATTAGTTAATACCCTATCTAACATAGGTCAGAGCAAACCTAAAATCAATCGTACTGCGACAAAATTGGAAACAAAGCCTGATGAATTTATATCCGAAGCAGAAAGAATTCGTAGAAACCACGACAGTGAGATGATGGGAATTGAAACTGCTGAAATAAAAAAAGTAAAATTTTTTAATGAAGATATTGAAAAAATGAAAAATATGTCAGAAATGGAAGCTATAGCATATAGAGCAAAACTTAAAAGAGAAGGACGCTATACATACGAGGAATAAAAAGGGAGCATTTTACTCCCATAAACCAACTATATCAAGAAATCTTAATCATACATTCCCCGTTTTATAGTCTTAATTTCAAATAACATTTTTTCTATTGTCGGTAGAGCCCATATATTAGGCTTTAACAGTACAATTCTAAAAATAACCTGAGTTAAATTAGTTACATGAAATTTTTCCGGTAACTCAAAATTATCTGTTACTTATTCCGGCATTATTTAATACTTGTATGAATATATATAATGAATTCAAAAGGAGTTAAATGAAAATAAATATTATAGTATATCATGTTCCCTTACGCTTATTTTATGCTAATATTATTTTATGGGAAATAAGCCAAATCGTTTAGGAGAGAGTTTAATCAATGAATTTTGTACTTACTTAATCGTTGGAACAAAAATGTCTTATGATGAAAAGACAGTTAAGCAGTACAAAGATGATATTTGGGATTATTGGGAAAAAACTGGGTTTGAAAATTTAAAAGAGTTTAATGCTGATAAAGCAAAGTTGTATCGTAGATCTATTCAAGGCTCGATGCAAACAAAGCATCAAAAAATGAATCGTGTAGCAGAATTTTTTAGATGGATTTTTGGTAAGAAAGTTACTAAACCTGATATTAGTGAAGCTCTTAAAGTTTTACAATTAACCAATGCAGAAAAGGGGCTACTTTCAAAACATAAAATTCGAGAATATCCTACATTGGAAGAATTTAATGAAATTATTGATTTCCCTGTAAATAATGACGTTGATAGACGTGATAAGGCTCTATTATGTTTCTTGTTACTATCTGCAGGTAGAGTTGATGCCGTGAGAACTTTATCTTTAGGTGCTTTGAACCCTAAAACATTGGATTTAGTGCAAGATCCAACAGAGGGGGTACATACAAAAAGAAACAAATATATTATTGGGACACTATTTCGTTTCGATGAAGTTTATACAGATATTATAAGAGATTGGTTACAGTTTTTAACTGAAATCAAACATTTTAAGACTACAGATCCGCTGTTTCCAAAGTTAGTTCCGAGTGAAAAAAATTCAGCTTTATATGTTTTGTCTAATGAATTTTATTCATCTCAATCTAAAATTAACGAAATAGTAGCATCTAGATGTATAGATAAAGATATTCCTGCGTACTCTGCTCACGAGTTTAGACATCTGGCAGTAGATACAGCATTTAGATTGGCAAGAAATGGTCGTGAGATAAAGGCTATTTCTCAAAATGTGGGTCATGCATATCTTACGATAACGCTAAGGCAGTATGCAAATATGCAGCCACAAGAATATATTCAAATTATAAAAGGTTTAACGTTTAAAGTTGATGAGCAGGCAAGGGTATGCGATTTGACTACTGAAGAATTGATTGAAATAATTCACTTAAGGACTCAACGTTTAGGTAGAAATGGCTTTTAGAATTTTAAATGTTGACGGATCTTTGATTTGAATGGTATAATGTTCTGATACCACTTGTTTATGCCGATAAATAGTAACAAATCCGGATTCTAATGAACCACAAAATTTGTAGTGTTTAAAAATGTAAGGGAGGTGTCCATAAAAACAATATAGTAAATATAAATAGTATAAAAATAAATAGGTTCAAAATAGAAAAGTAATAGCCGAAATAAAAAAATGCTCTATATGCAGTTCTAATTGTTTTATTTTTGAAATTTATTTTGAATAAAAATTTAGGGGATTTTTTCCGAATCTGTTTTTCAATACAAAATAGAATCAATAATAAAATGTTCAAATACATAAAAAATGAATATATTGAACATATAGTTTGTGTTGAAATAAAAAAAATCGGAAAAATTTGATCTATAAACTTATAGATGAAGCATACATAAAGTATCTCTGCAACAATGAAATAAGAGTTTAAAGAAAAAAGACTTAACGAAATATATTTATCTAACCGCATATAATACTTATAACATAAGGAGAATTATAATGAAACAAAAAAATAATAATGTAAATCCGTTTAACTATCCTGCTAAAAAATATAGCAGTTATGTATTTGATGCAACTACAAAATATCAAAAAAAATATGGTTTTGAAATGGGAACTGGCTCTCATGCTACTTGGAATAATGAAGCAGATGCCTTTAAACATACTTACATGCAGGCACAGCTTGCTTTATTTGCAGGTAAACATATTGCAAAATTTGCTGGAGATTATCATGAAATGCAAGGGAATAAAGACATGGGACAATCTAAAGGTGAAGAAAATATGGACAAATGGAATAATGCTCAAGGTCGTGAAATTGCAAAAGAAATTATTCAGGAATATGGTGTATGGGCAACTGCACCATCTCAAAAAATAAATGATGTTATTGCAAGAAAAGTAATGGAGCGTATGAAAAGTGGAAAATTAATTACTAATCCTGATGATAAAAGAGTTTATAAAGAGGGTGCTGTAACAGGGAATGCAGCTCCAATTGATTCAGCTTATACAAAAGAACAAATTGGGAAAATGTCTCCAGAAGAATTTGTCCAGAATGAGTCCATTATTATGGAACAACTTAAAAATGGCCAGATAAAATCAGATTTTTCGAATATTGATTATTCAAATTTTATAAATCCTGAAAGTGGTGAAAATAAAATTTTTACCCGTGAAAATATTTCTGAAATGTCTTCAAAAGAATATTTGGATAATGAAAAAGCAATTCTTGCACAGATGAATACTATTGGAGTACCTTATGATAAAGATTTTCCAAACAGAGTCAATACTTATTCAAAAGAAAAAAAGACAAAAAATTCTAGTTCTAATTCTAAAACGAAATTCGCAAATTCAAGTAGTGGAACAGGTGATGGGAAATGGGTTACTATTAACGGAAATCATGTATTAATTGAAAAATAAGTTTTTAGCGGAGTTTACTCCGCTTTCCTTTTAAATTTTTTATATTAAATAAAAGGAGAAAACTAATGAACAAAACAACATCTTCAAAAACAAGTATCAAGGACTTGAATGCTGAGTTCGCACGATTATTTAAGGCTTATGGCTTTACAAAGGCAGTAAAGAGATTAAGAGAAAGCACTGATGGTACTGCTGAAGGTTTTACTCAGCTAGATGCTCTCAAATTGAGTTTGGAGGAGCAACCATATGTAGTGTTTGTAACTTTTGAGCAAACAGAGAATGATGCTGACTATAAGCAGCAAGTGATGAATTTTGAAGACAATTTACTTGATGCGTCTTATAGATTTTTAAATTTAGATGTTATATCAAAAACTAAACAGAATGTACCCATAATAGGTTATCTTGTGTGGGATGACAACTCTAAAACTGATGATGAATTTATACTATAGAGAACTGGGAAAAACTATAACAAGGCAAGAGTATTAATTTATAAGGGCAGGATCTAAACTTTATTATATGTCAGGGGTCATTTTCTAGGAGTGGTGCTGATCACTACTTTTCTTTTCATATAGCTTTACCAATTTATAAAAAGAAGTTGCTTTCATCCCAAGTCTTTTCATTGCTTCCCTAGCTGTAATTTTTTTATCTTTCCAAGTTAAAAATTCCACAATTAATCATTATTTAGTGCTGTTGAGCAAAATGTTCAATGTCGGCATTGATAATGCAATTATAAGAAATAACCCTATTCAAAAAGTATCAAAGTTAAGAGAAGACAATCATAAAATCAGATACTTAACTAAAGCAGAAGAAAGCCGATTATTTAATGAGATTGAGCGAGAATATGAGGTTTTAGACAAATATACAAAGAAAACAAAAATTGTTCAGCCTTATTTATATCTAAAGCCTATCATTATAACGGCATTACACACTGGTATGCGTAGAGGTGAAATATTGAACTTAAAGTGGAGTAATATTGATTTTGCTCAAGGATTTATAGAACTTCTTGAAACAAAATCTGGCAAGTCAAGAAAGATACCGATTTCAGCTTCTTTACATCAAGTTTTGAAAAATATTAAGCATACATCTGAATATGTATTTGTTAATCCTCTGACAAATGAACCTTATAAAGATTTGAAAAAATCGTTTCATACAGTTCTTGAAAAAGCAGGAATTAAGAATTTCCGCTTTCATGATTTAAGACATACCGTTGCAACAAGACTTGTAGAAAAAGGTATAGATTTGACAGTTGTACAAGAAATCTTAGGGCATTCAAAGATTACAACAACACAAAGATATGCTCACCCTGTACCACAACGAAAACTCGATGCAATAGATGTGTTAAACAATTATTCTTCCTGATGTCGCTGTTAAATTATTATCCCACCTTATAGGTGGGATTTTTTTATGCTATTATTCATAAAAAGATAGGAAGATTTATGACAGGGTTACGGAATTTTTATGACTTAGTTCATGAGTGTGCCAATTGGGATAAAAATTTACTTTTAGGCAATGGTTTCAGTATCGCATTTAGTGAGTTATTTAGATATGATTCTATTCTTAAAGAATCTTCTTTTAATAATTCAAGCATGTTTTATAATACTTCCGATTATGAAAAGATAATTGAGGATTTAAATTTTAAAAGAGATATTTACCAACAAGCTTGTGATGACTATGGTACTGCAAGTATATTTGAAGATTGGTGTGATGAATTAAAGTGGGATTTGGTTAATATAATAACTGATATTCAATCAAGAGTTAAGCCAAATAAAAGAGAAAAACATAATACTTTTTTATTTTTATCAAATTTCAGTAATATATTTACATTGAATTATGATTTATTGTTATATTGGGTAATTAATTATGCTGTGAAATTATATAGACAAAACAAATATGAATATTACTCAATTGTAAGAACAGATAAATTTTATCCACGTGATGGATTTGATACAAAATACAATGAAGATGATTGTATATGGTATCAAGATAAATGGATACAAAATATTTTTTATCTGCATGGTGGATTACATTTATTCTGTGATGAGCAAAATATATATAAATTAAAGAATAATAGTGTCAATAATTTGTCTATAGCAGATAAGACTAAATATTGGCTTAATAAGGGAGTATCTCCTATTGTGATTATAGAAGGGAATAGCGATGACAAACTATCCAAAATTAATAATTGTAATTATTTAGAATATTGTTATCAAAAATGGAATCAAATTGGTGGAGTTGTATTTATATACGGACATTCTCTTGATGAAAATGACGAGCATATCTTTGATGCAATAAATGTTAACCTAAACATTAAAGCTGTTTATATTAGTATTTTTGCCCCTTCAAAAAACGAAAAGGACATAACAGCGAGAGCTTATGAATTATTTGAAGAAAGAATAAATAATGGGTCTTTGATTGTTGATTTTTATAATGCACAAAGTGTTTCTCTCTGGTAATTAGTTGCCTGTTTTTCAAATAAGTTTAATTTGAACAATTACCCACAGATTACCCACACGAATTTTTGCATTAAAAAAGAGGGCTTGAAACCCTCTTAAAATGGCGGGAACGACGAGGCTCGAACTCGCGACCTCATGCGTGACAGGCATGCGCTCTAACCAAACTGAGCTACGCTCCCTTATTTATTTATCAATGTCTGTCGACATTTTTTATTATAATATGCTGATTTTTTTTTTGCAAGTAGGTAATTACGTTTTTTTATGAAAATCTGTAAATTATTCAGATTTTTATAGCAATTTATTTTTTTACGTACGTTTATGTTGATATGAATAGTGTGAATAATATAAATAATATAAATAATAATTTTTCTTTTAAAGGCAGATGTCCACAGATTAAAGATGCACAATGGGTATGTCATGTCGTAAATACTGCGTATCCGCATGTGTCTACTACTAGATTTAGTGCTCCAATGTACAAACTTAAAAAGGAAAATCCAGGGTTATACAGTAGATTTCTTGATAAAAATCCGTTTAATTTTGTAGACCCGTTTAATTTTAAAGAATTAAAACTTGTTGCAATGTTTGATTGGCAGAGACGTCTTATTGATAAGTTAAACAGAGTTAGAAAAGAATGGCAGTACGGATTTAAAACTGATTTCAGGCGTGTTAATAATTTAATAGGACAATTAAAGTATAATAAAATCGGCAATTGTGGTGAAGATGCTATGTTGGCAGAAGCAATTTTGAAGATTAACGGTGTAGATAACGCCTGTACTGCAGGGTTGAAAGCAGGTAATTCTAAAATTGATCATTCTGTGTGCGTATTTAACAGAGATGGGTCTCATTTTGATGGAACTATTACAAAGAATACTATAGTTATTGATCCATGGTTAGGCACAGCTGATTTTGCATCTAATATGTTTTTGAAGTATAAAAATCTTTGTAAAAAATATTTTTTTAATATTAAAGATGATTCTAAAATAGGTTTCAGGGATATCAAAAATCTTGATATGACTGGAGAAGAAGCTTTGTTACTCGCATTAAGGCATGATAAACTTATGTTCCCCAGTATAACAAAGGAATTTATGCAATAAAAAACAGCTTCTTAAATTAAAGAAGCTGTTTTTTATTTATTAGGTTTTAGTTGTATAAAGGTGCAAGTTTTGCTGATTGCTGTGGAATTACACCTTCTTCTATTGATTGATAAACTCTGTAATCGATTACAGGGAAGCAGTTATCAATGCTTTCGATTTCTTTGAGTTTAGCTTCATTAATATTACCACTTTCAATCATATCGCAGATTGTTTCAAATCTGTCAACATGCTCTCTGAATCTGTCTGTCGCATAATCTTTAGCCTGCCAAGTGGTAATCAGGAAAGGCCAGTCAGAGCTTTGTAATAACAGATTTTCTCTTGCCATCTGGTTTAAGGCCCTATGCAGAAGTTTATCTTCTGGTATTTCCGGATATTTGTCTGCGATAGCATTAATACGTTTTTCGCAGGCATGGATAATCGGCCACATCCATTCTGTTAAATGGTTGTTCCAAACATAGAAGTGTCCGCCTTGTCCCCAAGAACTTTCAGGAATTTGAATTGCTTCTTTAGGAGGATATTTATGAACATATTCACCTGCAGTCAATCTTTCAACTTCGGGTAAGTAGGTCGCAAATTTTTTAATTACCTGTTTAATAAATTCAACACCTTCAAACCACCAATGTCCAAAAAGTTCTGTGTCAAATGAGACCATTACAAGACCTTCTTTGCCTGTTGCTTTTTTGTAATCATTAAGCATGTGATAAATTAATGTTGTATAATGATCCGTATTTTCATTAACTTTATTTAATGCTAAAACTGGATCATAAAGCATTTTATCACCTAAATCAGTCGTAGATGAAGTAATTCTCCAGTAATGCATACCTGATTTGTCATCTTTTTTATGGAATTCTCTATACACACCGTCTCCCGGGTAACCGTCAGCAGCGGACCAAACCTGATAGCCTGCTCTGTCGTTTCTTCCCATAACAGCTACCTGTGCATCAGGAAGCCAGTAAGCGGAATATGTGTCGTAACCTGTTGCAGGGCGTTCTGGCAGTGGAATGTATTCAATATTTCCGTAAACACCTATTACTCGTCTGTTTCCTATAGAATTTCCGCCTTCAATAACGTGAGATTCTGTAAAGAAATATTCAATGTCGTTATTTTGCAGAGTTACTTCGATAGCGGGCCTCCAGTGTTTTTTGCCGTCTTTGCCAACGTATTCATATCCTTGCCTGTAAGCACATTCAGGAAGCCAGCATCCGCAAGCTTTTTTGCCAAATAATCTTTTTGTTGTATCAGAGCCTACTTTAAATTGAGCATTAAGGTTGCTGTCAGTAGCAAGAAGTGGTGAAAAACCATGTGTTGCGCCTGAAGTCGTAATTTCAATACAGCCTAAATCCTGATATTTTTTAAACTGTGCAATTAAGTCCATTCCGTATTTATTAACGAAAGAATCTTTAATATTAGAGAACCAGTCAAAGTAATATTTTGCGAGGTATTTTAGGTGCTGAGAATGAGCAACTTTAGGATCAGGATATCTTTCTAAATCCTTAGATACCTGTGCAATTCTTGAATCCAGATATTTTACAAAGCCTTCCTGCAGATATCTGTCATTAAGCTGTTCTGCCAGAATAGGGGTAATCCCCACTGTAAGTTTTGCTTTGATGCCTTCATCATACAGTTCGGATATTGCGTTCAGCAATGGAACGTATGTTTCTGCCATACATTCATAAAGGTTTTCTTCCCCGAAAGGCCACATACCGGCTTTTCTGTAATAAGGAAGGTGGCTGTGTAACATAAATACGAATTGTCCTACTGACATTTTTGCCTCCATATCTCATTTAAACGAATTATTATATAATATAATTCTTACTTATATATTATTTATACCACAAACGGCTAAAAAATTTAATCCTTAAGAACTAATTCTTGTGTATAATGTTACATTTTTTAACAGTAAGATTTTCATTATAAAACTATGTTATAATTCTTATGTGTATAAAGTAATGGTTTTGGGTATATAATTTTTATATAGTTTAAAGAAAGGAGACTTAAATGCGAAAAATTGATTATTCCGGAATGTCGGGGGGGGGGCACTTTTAGCTAACGGAAGGCAAGATGTCAGGAAGGCAGGCGTTTACAGTAATGTCATTGCGCATTTATTGCGCAATCTAGGATTTGTCCTAAAAAGATCGCGCAACAAGTGCGCGATGACAGTTCTTAATATTCAATCCCTCGTCTTTTTAGGAGAGGGTGCCAGTATATGTCAGGTATTTATTCAGATAATAGGATACTATGGCAGTAAGGCAGTAGGACGTATCGTAAAAATTTTTCCTCTCCTGGGAGAGGGAAGCAGAACAATCCACTTCACTCTTCACACTTCACTTAAAAAACAAGCCGCATTCACTCTCGCCGAAGGTGCTACGCACGTAGTCCACTTTGACAAAATCCGTCGAGCCGCTTTCACTCTGGCGGAGGTTTTGATAACCTTAGGAATTATAGGTGTGGTCGCTGCAATGACTATGCCTTCATTAATTCAAAAGTATCAGGAACAAAAACGAGTAACCCAATTAAAAAGAACCATGTCCGTTTTGCAAAACGCATTTTTAATGGCTAAAAATGATTACGGTGATATCCAGGACTGGGGGTTGGCTATAACAAATACCGGAGAAACAGATGATGAAGGTAATGCTATTATGGACTATAGCGGCAATGCTAATGTAATGAATATTTTAATGAAATATGTTCATAAGGCAAGACTCCCTGAGGGAGATTATATCGGTTATGTAAAATCATTGGACGGGCGTGAGGCTTTTTGGCCCTTGGAAGCTAAGGACAATAATTATTTTTATCTTAATGACGGTACAATAGTATCTGTAGGCTGGATATCTTCCCTTGATTGTTCCGCAACAGTATATGATGTAAAAAACAGATGTGGAGATTTTTGGATAATATTTCCTAAAAAATCAACAATGAAACTAGGTGTCGATGTATTTAATGTAGCTCTTACTAAAGATGGATTTAAGCCGTATTATTATTTGAGGTATTGTAACAAGGATGAAGCAGCCGGCAATGCAAACTTAAATGGGCGCGGTTGTTCCGGCTGGGTTATGGCAAATGGCAATATGGATTATCTGCGGCGTAATGTAAGCGCACAATGACGTATGCTTATATAAATCTTAATAAAGATTATTATTTATATTGCAAATTAATAATTTTTTGTATAATATAAGTTTACTCACATCCTCAAAATGTGTCCGGCGTCATTAACCGGGCGTAAGAGTAAAGAAAGGCAAAATAAAATGGCAAATATTAAATCTGCTAAAAAAAGAGTATTAATAGCTGAAAGAAACAGAGTTAGAAATGTTGCATTCAAAACTTCAATAAAAACAGCTGTTAAGAAAGTATTGGAATTGGCTAAAGCTGATGATAAAGAAGCTTTAAATACAGCAATGTCAAGAGCATACCAGTTATGTGACAAAGCTGTATCAAAAGGTATTTTGCACAAAAATACCGCAGCCAGAAAAAAATCAAGATTAACAAAGGCTGTAAATAAATTACAGGCTAAGTAATCCGCTGATTTAAAAATTCGTTAAAAGCCGTTTCTTTTAAGAAACGGTTTTTTTATTGAAAAAATTATAGCAATATGTTATAATAAATGATATCGCATAGAGCAGTAATAGTATAAGGAAGGAGTTGTTATGGAAAGTTTATTAAGAAATGTTAATCGGGGGGGGGGCACTCCCAGCTGACATGTGGTGAGAAGGCAGGGAGTCAAGTTTTATACAGTAATGTCATTGCGCATTTATTGCGCAATCTAAAATTTATCATAAAAAGATCGCGCACCTTATGCGCGATGACAGGTCTTAATATTCAATCCCTCGCCCAGGGGAGGGAAGCAGAAAAATCCACTTCACGCTTCACTCTTCACACTTCACTTAAAAAACGCGCCGCGTTTAATTTGGTGAAAGGTAATACGCACGTAGTCCACTTTGACAATCTTCGTCGCGCTGCGTTCACTCTGGCTGAGGTGTTGATTACCTTAGGAATTATCGGTGTTGTAGCTGCAATGACTATGCCTAGTTTGATTGCAAGTTACAGGAATAAAGAATTTGCAGTAAGGGCTAAGCGGACTTATTCAATTATATCTCAGGCTATAAAACTTTATGAAGCTGAAAACGGGACACCTGGTGATGTTACAGGTTTGTTTGATACTTCAAAGACGTCAAAGGAAGTTCTAACAAATTTTTCAAAATATTTTGACGGAGCAAAACTTTGTCTGAGTCCGTCTAAAGATTGTGAAATGTATGCGCATTATGTATTATGGGCAAGCCCTTTGTATAATGCAGATGGAGGGGCCGGTGCAGATGGCGGATGGAGAACTTACCCGATGATTATTTTGAAAGACGGATCTGCGATTTTATTAAGACAATATTCTTCATGTAAAGCAACAGAAACGGCAAATCAATATGATTCTGATGGGCAGATAGTAGTTGATAAGGATGGAAATCCTGTAACTTATACTCTGACAAGAAATTACTGTGCAATTGTAGCTTTTGATACAAACGGTAATTCTCGACCAAATCAGTATGGAGCTGATGTGTTTGAGCTTCGTGTTAGCGAGGATGGAAAGTTTACAGGCTGGAGTAAATCAGGCTGGGCAAGTCTTCAAAATATTTTAAACGGCGGAGATCCTATTTATTCCAAATACACTCAAGGCCAGCAAAAAGATTAATAAAAGTTCATAAAAAATTATTATATTTATTGCGCCATTATGAAAAAAGTGGTAAAATATAAATATGGTTTTTGCGGCTCTTTTATTATTTTTAATTATATTAATGGTTTCGCTTATTATTTATCTTTTTTGCAAAAGAGTAATTTATAAGCTTAATAAGCGTGTTTTAGCCCGTAATATTGCAATTTTGAAAAATTCAAAGGAGCTTGCGGATTATGAAAATTTATCAGATGATGAGATTAGAGAAAAACTGATTATTCCGTTTTTTCTTGTACTCGGATATAACACATTTGACAGGCGGGAATTTGTAAGAACGCAAAGGAGAGCATCTGTTGAACCTGATTATATTACGAAAAAGTGGGATAACAGCAGACTTTGCAAACGCTCATTGTATATAAAATTTGAAAAATTTGCACCCAGTGCAATTGATGTTAAAAACAAAACTTATAAAGATAACAAAATGCAGGGTGTTAATATTGATGAGTTGATGAATAAGCTTTATTTCAACGGCGAATATTATGTTTTGACAAATGGATATTTGTATTTATTTTTTAATAAACATTATGTTGAAGGAAGCGAGAAATTTGAATTCTGTTTTAATGTAAAAAATTTTTCTAAAGCTGATATTGCGCATCTCGCATATTTTACAAAACAGTATATGTTTCTTGAAATATCTGATGTATACAGGGTATGAAATTTTTAATTAATATTATGTAAAGATATTGGTAATTAGATATTTATTGAGTATAATTATTTTATTACAGGATATTTTAGTAAGAAAGATAGTTATGCAAGATAATTTTGAAAGAAAACCAATCAAAAATATAGATTTTAATATAGACTTGGCTCAGAGCTTCGGGATTTATAAAAATAATTCGGAATTTGATTTACTGGATTATGCAAGTTCTGTTAATATTTCATGCGGGTTTCATGCAGGCGATCCTCTGACAATCCGGAATGCTTTATTAAGAGCAAAAGAAAAAAATGTTGTAGTCGGTGCTCATATCGGATTTGATGATATTCAAGGGTTTGGCTATCGCGATATGGATTTGGACGAAGATGAAATTGAGGCAGTTGTTATATATCAGGTAGGTGCTTTAATGTCGTTTGCCAAAACATTGAATATGGAAATAGAACATGTCCGCCCGCATGGTGCTATGTATAAAAGATGCGCATCAGATTTTACTTTTGCCTGTTCTGTTGCAAAAGCTGTTCAAAAATGTTCAAAATGGCTTGTTTACTACGGTGCGTCAGGAGAAATTACTGAAAAAACAGGTGAACTTATAAATATTCCCGTCGCGCAGGAAATTTGTCTTGAAAAAATGTATAATGTAGATGGAACAGTTAATACAATTGCAAAAGACTGTGAAAATACTGAAATGGAAATAACCCGCTTGAAACAGCTTCTTTCATCTTCGCAAGTATCCAATATTGAAGGCGGAAAAACTGTCGTTAAAGCTGATACAATTCATTTTACAAACAGGCTTTCTAATTCTTTTGAATTGATAAAACAGGCGTATGATGTTATTAAACCTGTTCCTGTTAATTACAAAAACGCTTGCTTGTCAGGCTGGGTAGAATAATTTTATAATAAGGATAAATTATAAGGTGATGAAAGATTTTAGAAGAAACGTAAAGATTCCTGAAGATGTAAGATGGCTGATGCCTGGTTTGCAGGTAAAAAGATGGTTTGCTCTGATATTTCTCGGCGCTGTTTTAATGACTTTCGGCGTTTTGATTTTATTTGATATAAAACCTGTATTTTATACTATGGAATTTATCCGTAAAATAGCGCAGACTGTTTCGACAGAATGGATCGCATTTGCGGCTGTAATGTTCGGGGCAGGGATATTCTTTAAGGGCTGGCAGAAAACAAATTTGTCTATGATAGACGGTGGAGATAATCTTTCATTACTTGAAAATTTATACCGTAGAAGAAAATTAAACAGAGGCCCGAAAATTGTTGCAGTTGGCGGCGGCACAGGACTTTCTATGCTGTTAAGAGGAATAAAAAATATAACAAATAATGTTACTGCAGTCGTTACTGTGGGAGATGACGGCGGAAGTTCGGGAAGACTCAGAGAAGAAATGGGGGTTCTGCCTCCTGGTGATATAAGAAACTGTATTGCAGCCCTTGCTGATGATGAAGATTTGGTTACAAAACTTTTTCAATACAGGTTTAAAACAGGTGAAGGGCTTGAGGGACACAGCTTTGGCAACTTGTTTTTGACGGCGCTGTGCGCAATTACCGGAGATATGGTTCGCGCAGTAAAAGAATCTTCTAATGTTTTATCTATCCGCGGCAGGGTTTTACCTTCAACACTTGATGATATGAAACTCGTGGCAGAAATGCAGGACGGGCGTATTATTCATGGAGAATCAAATATCCCCGAAGCTCATGGGAAAATTAAAAGACTATTTACAGACCCTCAAAATTGCAGAGCTTTACCTGATGTAATAACAGCAATAAAAGAGGCTGAACTGATTATTCTTGGTCCCGGAAGTTTATACACAAGCGTAATCCCAAACCTTTTGATAAGAGAAATTTCCCATGAAATTGCAAAATCAAATGCAAAAAAGATATATGTATGCAACATAATGACACAGCCGGGAGAAACTGACGGGTACAGTGTATGCGATCATATTAACGCTATAATGAAGCATGCAGGAAGCAAAAATGTTATAGATGCTGTTCTGGTTAATGATTTTATGCCTTCAAATTTAGCAAAAAAATATCAAATGTCAGGTTCACACCCTGTAAAACTTGATTTTGATAATTTGAAAAAACTCGGTGTAAAACTTGTTACACGCAAACTTATTGAAGACAGTAAAGAAGGGCTTGTCAGACACAGTTCAAATCGTGTCGCAAGAGCAATTTATTACTGGTTTAGAAAAGAACATAAAAATGAAAAAGGGATTTTTTCTTCTTCTCATAAAGAAAATGAAAAACAAGGCTGTAATGTATAATGGTTAAAAAAGTTACTGTTAATACAATTAGACAATATAAAGCAAATAATGAAAAATTTTCAGTACTGACTGCTTATGATTATTCAACAGCCAAATATATTGATGAGGCAGGAATTGATATTGTTTTAATCGGCGATAGTCTTGCAATGGTTGCATTGGGATATGAAACGACGCATTGTATCGGTGTTGAAGAAATGAAGATTTTTACACATGCAGTGGCAAAAGGGGTTGAGCATGCAATGGTTGTTACGGATATGCCTTTTTTGAGTTATCACACTGATATCCCTTGTGCTGTCAAAAATTGCGGTTTAATGATAAAAGAGGGCGCTAATGCTGTAAAAATTGAGGGTTACAGTGATTATATATTGTCTGTAATAAGCCGTTTGACAGAAACCGGAATTCCTGTTATGGGACATTTGGGATTTACTCCTCAATTTATAAATACTCTCGGCGGTTATAAAATTCAAGGTAAAACACAGCAAGCCACAGAGGAAATTTTACGTCAGGCAAAAGAGCTTGAAAATGCCGGAGCATTTTCAGTAGTTCTTGAGATGGTACCACAGGATAGCGCAAAATATATTACGGAAAATTTAACTGTTCCGACAATCTCTTGCGGTGCAGGAAAATACTGTGATGCCCAGGTTCTTGTGTCTGATGATGTTTTTGGAAAATTTTCTGATTTTAAACCTAAATTTGCAAGAAAATATGGTGATATGAAGTCATTAATATATAATTGCGCAAAAGAATTTAATGATGATGTAAAATCTGGGAAATTTCCATCTGATGATGAAATTTTTTAGCTCTTTATGATATAATATTTTAGGAAAAGAGAATAAAACAGAGGTGTTAACTCTGGCATGAATAAATTGATAAAGAGGATAAATAATGTTATTGCATAGAATAGCAGAGGTAAGAGAGAAAGTAAAAGAGTGGAAAAAACAAGGACTGACAGTCGGACTTGTACCTACAATGGGGGCTTTGCATAAAGGACATTTAAGTCTCATAGAAAAATGTGTTGAAAAATGCGACAAGACCGTTGTATCAGTATTTGTTAACCCTATTCAGTTTTGTCCTGGCGAAGATTTGGATAAATACCCGAGAACTCTTGAGGCCGATGAAAAACTTTGCAATGATGCAGGTGTGGACATTGTTTTTGCACCCTCGCCTGCTGAAATGTATCCGGATGCCCAGATGCTTAGTAATGATTTTTTAACTTATGTTATTCCGCCGTTTTTCTATACAAACAAATTATGCGGAAAATCTCGTGTCGGACATTTTGACGGAGTTTGTACGGTTGTTAATAAATTATTCAATATTGTTCAGCCTGATTTTGCATTTTTCGGAGAAAAAGACAGGCAGCAGTTAATTATTTTGAAGAAAATGGTTAAGGATTTAAACATTCCTGTTGAAATTATTCCCTGTCCTATCGTAAGGGAAGCAAGCGGATTGGCGCTATCTTCAAGAAATAAATATCTTTCAGAAGAAGATAAAGTAAATGCTCTTGCATTAAGCAAGATTTTGTATAATATAAAGTCATGTTATAATAAAGGTATAAAAGATGTTAAGGCATTAACAGAAACAGCATATTCTTATCTTAACGAAAATCATTCTCTTGAATATCTGGAATTCAGGGATGCTGATAATCTTGAAGAAAAAGAAATTGCGGATGAGAACACAATTGTATTTATTGCATTAAGAATTAATGATGTAAGATTAATTGATAATATAGCGTTAGCGTGAGGTTTTATGGTTGAGGTTTATAAATTTATTACAAAACTTATAAAGGGTTTGATAAATATTTTATTTTTTATCCAGATTGTTTTAATGCTTCTTGTATTTTTAACGGCAACATACTGGTTTTTTAATCTAATAGATATTCCGTTATTTGCATTTGTTTCACCAATCGCTGATGCTGTTGCTGGTTTTGTCAAGATATTTTATAACCAGTCCGTAAGCGTCGGAGGAGTTTATATAGATGCTTCTCTTCTTTTGTTTGATATAATTGCAGTAGTTTTTGTTTTTGTTCTTGCAAAGCTAAAATATTACTGCCACCGTTGGATTGACTCTTTAAAAATTGCTATTGGCTCATGTGAGGAAAAAAGAGAAGAAAAATTTAATAAAGCTCTCCAAAAAGAAGCGGAGGATAACATAAGAAAATGTAATAATGTCGCAATTTTAATTCAATTTACCGCAAAAAATATGATGGTTGATTCCTGCTGGGGCGGTGATCAAAATGCCGGTGTAAAAGAAAAAGAAGAAGAAGCTTTCAAAACATTTTTTGCGTCAATAAAAAATATACAAGGCTGTAAATTTGCTAAAACCGGTGATAAATTGCTGATAATGACTGAAAATTTCGAAAATATTGATAATATCTTAAATTATATAGAACTTTCCACAAGCCGCATAAAACTTAATATGAGAAAGAAAAAGTGGCTTTTAATAACTTATATTTCTATGGATGTTTTTGATAACAACACAAATTTCAAACAGGATGTTTATCCGCTTCTTGAGAAACTTTTGACATTGAAAATTCAAAATGAACCTGTTTGTTTAGGTAACTTTTGTATGAGATATGAATTGTATCCGGAACCAATGTTTAAACCGTTTCTGCGCGGAACATATAATATAAATGAAGAATGTGAAGTCTGGTCATTGGTTAAGAAAAATTAACAACCCTATTGATTTTTAAAAGATTTTCAGCTAATATAATTTTTGTACAACCGCAGACAGTTAGCGGGGGGGGGGCAGAACATTTAAGGGTGCCCGGCTTTGGATAAACCTTATGATGAACTCCCCCACTCAAGTTATAAAAGTTATAACTCTCCCCTTAATACACCAGCTAACCGAGGTGAAACAGTCGAAATATAAAATACAGATTTGTTCACTTGTGAGATTTTGCGGTCCGGTATTGGAAAAGCAAAATCTTTTTTAGTATCGGGAGAGAAATTAGGTCGAGTGATTGCTGATGCAATCGGTAAATACAAATAAAAGGAAGTAATTATGGCAACAAAAGCTTTTAAATCTGAAAAAATAGATGCTATTAAAGCAAAAGCAGAAAAAGCCCAGGTAGCTATTTTGACAGAGTATAAAGGTTATTCCGTAGAAGAAATTACAAACTTGAGACGCAGTCTTCAAAAAGACGGCGGAGATTACATGGTAACCAAAAATACTCTTGCTAAAATTGCTTTAAAGGGAACTGATTTTGAAGTTTTAACCGATTCTTTAACCGGACCTGTAGCTATTGCGTTTGGTTTTGAAGATCAGGTTAGTCCTGCAAAAGCAGTTGCAAAATTTATTAAAGATACCAAAAAAGGTGCAATTTTAGGCGGTGCTTTGGACGGCAAATTATTGACCGCAAAAGAAGCTGAAGCATTATCAAAAATGCCTTCAAAAGAAGAACTTATCGCAAAAATTCTCGGTTCTATCAATTCACCTGCTTCAGGTATCGTTGGATCTATCAATGCAGTTATGTCTCAGCTTACAAGAACTATGGCTGCTGTTAGAGATGCTAAGGCTCAATAAGCCTCAAATATGTACGAATTAAAAAAAATTTAAAAGGAGAAAAATAATGAGTAACGTAGAAACTATTTTAGAATCAATTGAAAAATTAACTTTGTTAGAAGCAGCTGAATTAGTAAAAGCTATGGAAGAAAAATTCGGCGTATCTGCAGCAGCACCTGTAGCAGTTGCAGCAGCAGCTCCTGCAGCAGCAGGTGAAGCAGCAGCTGACGAAGCTTCTGAAGTATCTGTAATCTTGGCATCAGCTGGTGCTAACAAAATTGCTGTATTGAAAGAAGTAAGAGCTATCACAGGTCTTGGCTTGAAAGAAGCTAAAGATTTAGTTGATGGTGCTCCGAAACCTGTTAAAGAAGGCATCAAAAAAGAAGATGCTGAAGCTATTAAAAAACAGCTTGAAGCAGCAGGCGCAACAGTTGAAATCAAATAAGTATTTCAAATATTTATCCAATACAAAAAACGTCCTCATTTTTGAGGGCGTTTTTTACAGGCAAATTTTTCTGTATTCGCAAAATCCGCACATTTTTGAATGCCCGATTTCTTCCGGAAATTTAGCATTTGTTATTTTATCGCAAATATCTATTATCTTTTTTTCGTATTCTTTTTCTTTTTCAGGCGTGAAATCAATTATGCAATTTTGATTATTTTTTAAGTCAAGATAAATGAATTTAATATTTTTTCCGTACATTTTTGAAGCGCTCAGAAGATATACTGATGTTTGATAATCGTATTCAGGATTTTTTGGAATTGAGCCTGTTTTGTAATCAAGAATATAGTAATTATTTTCATCTCTCATTAAAGCGTCTAAACGTCCGCCTATCCAATAAGCTCCAACTTTGCATGAAAGATTATATTCAGAATTTATATAATCCTTCTGAAAATATTCATTTTTTTTAAGTGTTTCCCAAATTGTTTTTTCTTCAGGATTTAAAGCTTTTTCTAATTTTGAAATATCATCGCCTCGAAGATAATAGTTTGCAAGTGCGTGAACTTTTTTACCTTTTTCAAAGAGTGCGCTTTTTTGCGGAACGGAGATTTTTTGAATATATTTAAAGTGATATTTAACCGGACAAGTTTCAAATGTTTTTAACATATTAGGTGAAAAACTATTCATCACATACCTCCGTACAGTCTAATATATCTGTGAATATCAAACTCGGTTCTTGTTCAACAATTTTTTCATAAGATTTATTTTTTTTACTTGTTGTAAAATAGAGATGTTTTTTTGCTCTTGTGATTGCAACATAAAGCAGTCTCAGGTTTTCCGATACTAATTCCTGTTTCATATCAAATTCGGATTTTGGTTTGTAATCAGGATTAAGCCGTTTTAAATTTTCCATAAAATCGGAATTTTTGAGTTTAATCTGATTGAAATCGAGTGTAAGATTTTTTTCAGACATTTCCGGAATAAATACGTAATCAAATTCATCCCCTTTTGATTTGTGCAGTGTCATAATCTGAACTTTTCCGGCAAAGAATTCTTTATTACTTTCATCTTCTTCGGAGAAAAAGTTAAAACCGCTTAATTTTGGCTTTTTGGCAAGTTCCCCGAGTCGTTCAACAAGAGTTGGAAAATCTTTATAGTTAAGACTCAGGCGTTTTATCAATGTTGATATAAGATAAACGTTTGATTTTTCAATCTCTGATGAAAAATAATGAAGGCCTATTTTTATAGCGAGTTCTTCCGGCGCAAGATGAGAAAAAGAGAGCCAGTAGTTTAAATCCCAGTAAAATTGGGAAAGATAAACATTGTCTATATTATCGCAGTCAATTTGTATAAAAGGATTTTCATATTTTCTTATTTCAAGTCCCAGCCGCTGTTTGTAAAATCCTGCTTCTGCAAGAACTTCATAATTATCAGCAATAACATTGTTGTCAAATGGATTTATAATCATTTGCATAACAGCAAAAATTACCCTAAAAATTGATTTCTGTTCAAGGCTTTCGCTTCTTGTAATAGTTTTCAATCCGCTGTTATTTATAAAGTTAATCCATTGTGCAACTTGTTTATTCCATCTTAGAAGAATTCCTATTGTGCATTTAGGGTCTTTTTTCAGTGCTGATTTAATTTCTTTTAAGATATAATTTTTTTCTTCGAGTGGTTTTTCAAAGATTACTGCGTGCAGCGCATTTTTAGATAGGGGATTTCTTCCTTCCACAGGATGCATAAAGATTTCAAAGAATGCATTTTTTGTTTCATCATGTGTCTGAGCCCATTTTACAAGATTATTAGCAAGAGTCCAGACATCTTTTGTACAGCGCTGTGAACAATTCATACTTACGTTATTACTTTGGGTAATAAATTTTCGGAACCCTTCTACATCTGCATTTGAAAAAGTTGTGGTAATTGCCTGATTTATGTCTCCGCATCTGATTAAATTTTTGTGTTTTGCACTCAAAAGATTAATCAATTTTTGCTGGATTGATGAGCTGTCCTGCGCTTCATCTTCTATGATGTAGCGGCAGATATTCTGATAATATGCGCGGATATCTTCATTGTCTTCAAGAAGTTTTACAGATGATGTAAGCATGTCATCATAATCAATTAAATTTGATTCTTTTAATATCCGTTGATATTCTTCAAAAAATATCTGAAACTTCTCAAGTTTTTTGTCCATTGAATTGTTAAACCGGCCTTTGCCAATTTTAAAAACCGAAATACCTCTGTCAAATTCTTCCGGTTCCCCTTTTTTAAGCTTTAATTTGTTAGAAATTTCTCTTATTATTCTTGTTCTCTGGGTGTCATCGCATATCTCAAAATCTGATGAAAGTCCGAGTCTTTCAAAATTCCCGTTTTCTTTCAGTATTCTGAGAGCAAGACCATGAATAGTGCTTATGTTTGGCAGCTGTGATGAATTTTGTCTTATATTTTTTATTCGGTCGCGGAAGTTTCTGGCTGCGCTTTCCATATAAGTCATAACAAATATGTTTTCTGGATTAACTCCTTTATCAAGAAGTTTAAGAATTAATGCAAGCAGTATTGTCGTTTTTCCTGCACCAGGAACAGCAGAAATTGCCATTTGGCCCTGTTCATAATCAAGAACAGGTTTTTGATCCTCCCGCGGTATTATCTTGAACTGTTTGTCGTCATCCTGAACTTGTTTCAGAATCTCTTTTACTTTAATATATTCTTCTATTCCGCCGAAATTTTCTATCCCGTTTCCGTCAAAAAGACTTGAATACGTATAAATATGTTCAGATGCACACAGAGTCAGCTTCCTTAAAATTCTTGCTGTTTTTTCTTTTGAAAGTTCAATATTATCATCAATTGTAAATTCATCTTTTGCCCATCCGCGCTGGAATACCCATGCATTATATAAAGGTCCCGTATCGCTTTTAATCCATTCATCACTTGAAATATCAAGCCAGAGCTGATATTTTGTTTTGATTTGATTGTCAATGATTTTTTGAGGGGTAGAAATTATTAAATCGTTTGATGAAATTTCCAGAGTTGAATAGGGATTTTCTGCAATTATTGAATTTTCTATCTGATTTATAATTTCTTCCTGTCTGTTTTTAAAATCCTGACCGAATATATTTTCAAAGTCCTGTAATTCCTTTATAAAGAAATTGAATTTGTTTAATTCGACAGGCTTAACCTCGTAAAACTGTGCAAGTTCAAAATATATATCGTAAACTTTTTCAGAAAGTTTTGCATTACTTTTAGATAATTTTGTAATAATTTCGAGAAATTTGTTATATTTTTCAGTATATTCTTCAAGTTTAAATTTGTACTCAAGAAGCTCTCCGTTTTTTTTGAAATTCTCAAGTATTTCTTTGCAATATTTTATAGGAATTCCTAAAAATTCTGAAAGCACAACACGCAGATCAAATTCATTTACAGGCATTTTACTGTCAAGTTTCAGAATTGTTAATATGGATTTTACGAGCCTGTTCTGGATAAGTTTTTCGCTCCCTGATAAAAACATAAGATTGGTGTGAATATTTTCTCTGAGAGAAAATTTGAGCATGTCATCAATTACGGGAGTAATAATTGAAATTTCGCATGGCAAAACATTTTTTGAAAAAAGTTCATTGATTTGTTTTACTGCTAAATCAATCATTGAAGCTCTTTTTGAAGGCGACTGCAGTGAAAAATGTTCAAGTGTTTCTTGTTTTGCTTCATTAATATTCGAAAATAAAATTCCTGCATCATGTGAAAGCATATTTTCAGATACTAGTTTTTCTGCTTTTTGTTTGAACAATTCTTCAAATTTCCATACGGCAGTTCTATCTGCACTCAAATAGCCTGCGCGGCTTGCCCCTTTTTCATCAAATGCGACAAAAACATCATTTAGCTGCGGTGCGAGATGTGATATAAAATCAAAACAAACAGGTGTAATTTCATCCCCGTCATCTAAAATTAAATATTTGATATTTTTGAAGTAATCAGAATTTTTATAAACATAATTAAAGACAAGTGTTTGTCTGAGATAATCAAAATCCCTTAATGCAAGAGTTTTTGAAAGTAATTTTTTTAATGCAATTTTTGCATCTTGTGCAAAACTTTCCCCTAACACTCGTGAGCGCCATTCAATTTCTTCATCTGTTAAATTGTTTTGTACAATTAACGAGTATCTTCTAAAAATTTGATGCAAGAGTGATTTTTTTGAATTATACCCTTTAAAAGGCACTTCCTTTAAAATACTTTTCAAAATAAATTGAGAAACCTCCAGCCCTGCAAGATTAGGCAGGATAACAGGATTGTTAATGAAGGGGTTCATATTTTCAATCAGCGCCCAGTTGTCGTTTATTGTATTGTATACGAGCGAGAAAAATGAATGAACCTGTAATTTTTCAATACAATTAATTTCTAATTTTTCTAAAGTTTTATTTATGAAGTGTTGTTTAATATTAGAATTTTGCACAAGCACTAAAATTTCAGATGCTTTAACTCCTGAATTTAACAAATCCGAGTAGGCCTTAATCAGCAAATCCGTTTTGTTACTTGATAAATCACCTTCTAATAACATCCATACTCCTTTAAAAATAATTGTATCATGAACAATAAAAAATTTATTTTGTCTTCATCCTTATGAACTATTGCATTTTTTTACGCATTAAGCTATTATATAACCATAAACGGAGAGAAGGTAATACAAAGTTTAAAAAATGCATGGAGGTTAATTATGCAAGAATTACAAGAACAAATCGGACAATCAGCAGGTCAAATCTACAATTATTTGAACAACAATGGAGAATCAACTTTCTCTAAAATGAAAAAAGAATTAGATCTTAAAGGTAACTTTGCAGATTTAGGTCTTGGCTGGTTAGCTAGAGAAGACAAAGTTGAAATCTCTAAAAAAGGTGCTTCTGTAAGCGTAAGACTTAAATAGTTTTTAGAGAAACAAGACATTATAAAAAAGACACTTCCCTGAAGTGTCTTTTTTATTAACAATTGTAAAAACTTCCTTATTTATTAGCATTATATTTTTTTATTATATTTAAATCCTTATAAAGGAGACTATTATTATGAGACTAGAAAATTTAACAAATTCATTACCTAAATTAAATACGAAAACTGTTTTTACGAAATTGTCTGAAAAAAGTAATGATTTTGAAAATGTTAAAATAATTTTGCGGGATAAAAAGCCTCTGACTTATGAACGCCCTGCGAAGAAAATGCCGCGAAAGCATATATTAAAAATGATGCAATTTCAGGAGTTAATAAATAAATCATGGATACTTACCTTCAATTTTGCGGATAAAAAGCAAAAGCTTATTAATGAATTATCAAAAGTTTGTGATAAAAATTTTATTGCACATATTGAAAAAGCTGATGATCCGATAAAACTTACAAAAATCCTTTTAAAACAAGAGGATAGGTCTTTTGAAAAGTATTTAAAATATTTATTTGCCGGAAAATTTGTAAACTATAAAAAATCAGATAACTTTATAAAACCCGTTACGTTGGATATGGAGCAAATACAATACAAATTAAAGGGAGAAACAGATAACTTTATTTTGGCAAAAGAAAAAGCTCTGCATGTTCCATCAAAGAAGCCTCAGGTTATTGCAATAGAAAATATTTTAAAAGAACAGTACGGCTGTAAATTTGTTTCATTAAAAGATAATGAAAAACTAGCTAAAAACATTTTAAAAGCCTATGAAACAGCATCAAAAAACGGAGTTAAAACTCCTAAAAATGTTATTGTATCGAATTTTATATCTGCAAGGGGAGAACACCTTAGAAATGATACAATTTTATTAAAAAATCATTCCGAAGGCAATTTTTTACCTGGTGCTTTGTCTACAACGAGTGATTTACATGAGCCATTGCATGAAATATTGCATGGAACACATCCAAACCTACTCTCTTTTTCTGCAAAAAAAATTCCGGCTAAATTTAAGAAAGTAAAACGGGAGTTATCTTTATATTCTGCAGCTGCTCAAACTCATGAAGCATTTGCAGAGCTTTATACCAAAAAACTGATTGATGGCTTAAAACCTGAAGAACAGGCATTATTTGATTTCCTGAATATTTTGGAATAATGTAGCACATAAGCAGTAGTATTTTTTGATTTAAATCTGTTATAAATAAAAAGAGCTTCTAAAAAATATTTTCAGAAGCTTTCGAAATCTTTATGATTCCTCGTGTAAAAGGTAGGTAGAAAGTGTAGTAGGTAGTGTGAAAATTTATTAATTATTGCTATTGTAATTTATTTATTTCTTATATATTAATAAAGTATTTATTGAGTATATAATTGCGTAATATTATATATATTGTAACAAAACTTTACATGATAAATATTATATGAAGTGAATAGGTGAATAAGTAAATAAGAGAATAAGTCTATAAGGTGCGCGAAGCGCACGAAAAATATTTAATAATCTGCACTTAATGAAACAGTAACAAAGCGGATGCTGTTTGAGCGGTAAAGAGATGCTGAAACGAGTTCAGCATGACCAATATATAGCGAGTTCATCCGCTCGGGTTGAATTTAGTGCAGATTAAGCGGTCTGCGTGTTTCTTTTTCTTATCCAATATTCTTTTTCTTTTCATCGCAAAAAAGAAAAAGAATATTTGGTGCAGGGTGCGGGGACGCACAGTCCCCGCGTAACCAAAACCCCTCACCCCAGCCCTCTCCCGCAAGGGGAGAGGGAGATTATATTTCGTGCGCTTCGCGCACCTTATAGACTTATTCTCTTATTTACTTATTCACCTATTCACTTCATATAATATATGTTTTTTATTTTTGTTTTATAATCAAAAAATAAGAAAAAGGAACATATATGAAAATAGCGATTTATCCGGGAAGTTTTGATCCCGTAACAAAAGGACATCTTGATATTTTAAAAACCGCAGCCGGAATTTTTGACAAAGTTATTATTGCTGTTGCCAGAAATTCCGAAAAACATGGTTTTTTACCGGTTGATGTAAGAGTAAAACTTATTAAAGAAAGTGTAAAAGAACTTCAAAATGTTGAAGTGGATTTTTTTGAGGGGCTTACAATAAATTATGCCCGTCAAAAAGGCGCAACTGTTTTAATAAGAGGTCTGCGCGCCGTATCTGATTTTGAATACGAAATGCAGTTATCACAGGCAAACAGTGCTTTAGCAGATGAGGTTAAGACTGTTTTTCTTACAACAAAGCCTAAATATAACTTTATATCATCTAGTACCATAAAAGAAATTTTCCTGAATAACGGTGATATTTCAAAATTTGTTCCAGAACCGGTGAGTGAATATTTGCAAAATTCTTATAAATGTTAAAATATATAGCTTTTTCCGTAACAAATTATTTGACAATTAATATACGCTTATGTAGAATGTAATTATAGCAAGAAAGGTATATGTGTAACAATGCAACAAAATGGTGTATATGATTTATTAAAAATGCTTGAAATTTCTTTGGAGGAAGGTTTTCCGATTATTCCGCGAAAATTTACTGTTGTAAAGACAAAAGAAATTGAAACATTAATTGATAGAATTTATGCTTCTTTACCAGTGGAAGTACAGGAGGCAAGAGCCTTTTTAAGGCGTAGGGAAGAGCTTCAGATTGAAGCACAGCAAAAAGCCGAAAAAATTGTTCAGGATGCTCAGGCCGAAGCTGATAGAAAGCTTTCTGAAGCTGACTTTATTAAAGCTCTGGAGCGTGAAGGTATTAGAATCAGGACTCAGGTTCAGCAAGAGTGTGAAGAATTAAAACGCAAAGCAATGGAAGAAGCTGATAACATTCGTGCACAGGCTGTAGAAGAAGCAATGAAGACTAAAGAAGGTGCAGAACTTTATGCAGAACAAGTTTTAACAAATCTGGAAAAAAACTTGACCCAGCAGCAGCAAATTGTTAAAAACGGTCAGGTTTATATGGAAAAATTACGTACTGATTCTTTCGGAAGTTATGATATTCCATCATCTTACACATCAGAAAGAACACAGTCTACAAGTTCTGATTTTGTGATAAAATAAGTATATTAAATTTTAAAATAAAAAATCAGCCGGTAGATTAACCGGCTGATTTTTTAGCATGCTTATAGTTTTTTAACATAATGTTTGCAATTTATTTTGTTTGGTTTATTATGATATCATAAGCCGATTTAATTAGAATGTGAGTTCCATCACATTCTTTTTTAAAGCGGGACCAGGATAAACTTGATTATTGCAAAATAATAATTGAAAAGGAATAAAACAATGGGTATCAAAGGAAAAAATGACAGAATGGTAGTTTTAGCATGTGAAGATTGCAAAGAAAGAAACTACACAACAACAAAAAACAAAAAAAATATTAAAGAAAGACTTGAATTGAGCAAATATTGCCCGACTTGTAAAAAACACACCAACCACAAGGAAACGAAGTAGAAGATAAGATGATAAGAAGATAGGATGGTAAGCATTATTATGTAAAAGGCTTAGCTTCTTATCTTCCAATCTTCTTAACTTCCGACTTGCGTCCTTAGTTCAGTTGGTAGAACGTCGGTCTCCAAAACCGGATGTCGAGGGTTCGAGTCCTTCAGGGCGCGATTTTATAAAAACGTAAGGAAACAAATTATGATAGGTGCAGAAAATCAAATGCCGGCATGGCTTGAAAAATCAACAAATTCAGTAAAAACTTACTTCAGAGGTGTAAGAACAGAATGGGGTAAAATAAGCTGGCCTGAAAAACGCCAGGTTGTTGCTGAAACGGTATTTGTTATAGCTATTGTTTTTGTTTTTACCGTTGCGGTTTATTTAATGGATATAATTTTTAAAGGTTTGCTCGGATTAATAAAATAATTCCTGCATACAAAACTATAAAGGTGGCTTATGACTGAAAAAGAAAAATCTATGAAAGAACAGCTTGACGAAGACAAAGCTCAGGAGGCTTTGGAAGCAAAGGCTGAAGAAGAAGCAAAAGAAGCTAAGAAAAATCAGAAACGCTGGTATATTGTTCATACATATTCAGGTTATGAAAACAAAGTAAAAGTTAACCTTGAAAAACGTATAGAATATATGAACATGGGTGATAAAATCTTTAGAATTGAAGTTCCTCAAAAAACCGTAACTCAGATGAAAGGCGGGAAAAAACAGGAACGCGAAGAAAAGATTTTCCCGGGCTATGTTCTTGTTGAAATGATTATGGATGAAGACAGCTGGTATGTTGTAAGACACACTTCAGGGGTTACAAAATTTGTAGGCTCTGCTAAAAAACCGATTCCAGCCCGCGACAGTGAAATTAAAAAGATTATTAACCGCTCAAGTTCTACTTCTCAAAAAATTGAGCTTGATGTTAAAGCAGGCGACAAAGTCAGAATTGTTTCAGGTCCGTTCGCAGACTTTATCGCGGATATTATCGAAGTTTATCCTGATAAATCTAAACTTCGTGCAAATGTTTCAATCTTTGGACGTGAAACTCCGGTTGAATTGGAATACAAACAAATTAACAAGTTGTAATCGAAAATTTTTAAAGATGGCTGCGTGCGCAGCACGAATACAAACAAATCAATAAATTATAATAATAGTACAAAAGCTGTGGAAGGACCCTCCGCAAGAAAGTTGTAAAAATACGGAGACCGTTAGTACCACAAAAGGAGAAAAAAATGGCTAAAAAAGTAGTAGGAAAAATTAAGCTTCAAATTGAAGCAGGTAAAGCAAATCCATCCCCGCCGGTTGGCCCTGCATTAGGTCAGCATGGTGTTAACATCATGGATTTCTGCAAGCAGTTTAATGCTAAAACAGAATCTCAGGCTGGATATATTATCCCGGTTGTTATTGATGTTTATGAAGACAGAAGTTTTTCTTTCATCGTAAAATCACCTCCGGCACCTGTTCTTATTAAGAAAGCTTTAAACATTCCAAAAGGTTCAGCTGTTCCTAATAAAGATAAAGTAGGCGAAATTACTAAAGAACAGCTTGAAGAAATTGCTAAAATTAAAATGAACGACTTGAACGCTACATCTATGGAAGCTGCAGTGAATATGATTAAAGGTTCTTGCAGAGCTATGGGTGTTACAGTTAAAGAAGGTTAGATG
>CALVEO010000026.1 GCA_944326615.1 Candidatus Gastranaerophilales bacterium
TTTTAGGCCCTAATGCAAAAGCTTTTGAACAGGAAATGGCTGATTTTATCGGCTGCAAATATACAGTCGGTTTAAACTCCGGAACAGATGCGCTCCATCTGGCTTTAAGAGCACTTGATATCGGAAAAGGCGATGAAGTAATTACGGTTGCATTCACCTTTGTTGCAACAACCGAGGCCATCGGAATTGTCGGCGCAAAACCTGTTTTTGTTGATATTGATCCGGATACCTTCAACATTGACGCATCTAAAATAGAAGCGGCAATCACTCCAAGAACAAAAGCAATTATTCCGGTGCATTTATACGGACAGCCCTGCGATATGGATGTTATTATGGATGTTGCAAAACGCCATAATTTACATGTTATTGAAGACTGCTGTCAGGCAATCGGTGCTTTATATAAAGGCAAAATGGTCGGAACATTCGGTGATTTCGGCTGTTTAAGCTTCTATCCGACCAAAAACCTCGGCGGAATGGGTGACGGAGGTTTGATTATGACAAATGATGAAAAACTCCGTGACAGAGTAGTTGCTCTACGCAATCATGGCGGTGCAATCCGTTATCACCACGATGAAATCGGGGTTAACAGCAGGTTGGATGAAATTCAGGCTGCAATTCTAAGAGTCAAACTTCCGCACGTTAAAAAATGGAACGAAAAAAGACGTGAACATGCATACTATTACAACGAATTATTTAAAAATTGCGCTGACATTCAAACACCTGTTGAATTAAAAGATACATACTGTGTTTATCACCAATATACCGTTAAAATTCCGAACCGTGATGAAGTTCATAAAATGCTTCAGGAAAACGGAATAGGTGCAATGCTTTACTACCCGATACCGCTGCATTTACAAAAGGTTCATGAATACCTTGGTGTCGGAAAAGGATCTTTGCCTTATACGGAAAAAGATACCGAAATGGTTATCTCTCTTCCGATGTTCCCGGAACTTACAAAGGATGAACAACAAACAGTTGCAAAAACTTTGATTGATTGTATAAATAAGTCAAAATCTAAAGTAAGTGTTTAAAAATATTATTATAAAATGTGCGACCCGCATATTTTATGCGGGTCGCACGTTTATTTTAAATACAACAAACTTAATTACTTTCTTGAATCATGTTGTGATTTTCGGATTTTCTTTATTCCCCAGCTTACACCTGTCAATAAGGCTAATGCTGCAACTCCAAGACCGATTGCTTTTGTTACCGAGGTTTGATTTTTTATAACATTATTCGGAACAGCCCATGATTTTTTGAAAAACAATTCGTCTGCATTTTTGTAAAAGATTTTTTCAATCAATTCATCCGCTTTTGCTCCAAAGTTGTTTTTAATAACGGTTTTTAAGTCACCTACTGTTTTTTCATAGGCTTCTTTTGCCGAAAGGTTTCCGGTCAAACTTTCACCGAAACAACCGAGAGGCGCATCCGTTCCAAAAAGAATTCTATCCGTTGCATTACGTTTTTCAAGCTCTGTTATTAATTTTACTATACTGGGTTTGTTTGTGGAACTTAATCCGTCATGTCCCCAATCTACCCATGATATATCAACATATAGTTTTGAATCGTTTTCATCTATTGATTTTAAAAGTTCATCAATTGCGTTCTGATGCGACTTTTCATCCCCCGCACCCATATGTGCCATTATTATCGGAACATCAGGAAATTTTTTTGCTATTTTATGGATTGTTGCAGGTGCCGAAACCATATCAACATTTTGATTTTCCGGAACATTTAAGTTGATATCACAATGCACCAGACAAGGAAGTTTATACCGTTCTGCGAGTTTAAAATAACTTTTATACTCATGTGCATCTGCACTCAAGTTAAAATTTCTGGGGTGTAATTTAAGACCGACAAACTTTTTAGGATTTTCTTGTATTAGTCTGTTTATACTAACAGCATTACCTTCAGTTTTTGACGGCTGACAGGAAGCCAGCGCAAAATATTTCGGATTTGAATTGCATACCTGCAAAATTTCCTGATTACCTGACATTTCATCTTTTACGCCGCCGTTTACAAAACAGTCTAAGTTTGAAATTAAAATCTTCTCTACATTGTCCTGTTGTACTTTATCTTGAACTTTTACATTAAGCGGCGATTTTATAAAAGTATCAAGATTATCGTTGTTTAAAAAAATGTAGTCTTGAGGATTTCCGTTCCTGTTCCAGTGCCCCCAGTGCATATGAGAATCAATTATTGATCCTTTAAACGATACGCCGCTGACTTCTCCAATCTTCATCCGAATAAATCTCCTAAATTAATATCATCATTTGCTCTTCTCCTAAGCACAGCTTCACCTATTTTTGTTCCGTTTTTGATTTCAATCGCTGCACGTCTGCAATATTGTGCCGGATAAAATTCTCCTCTTTTATCTGCAATATCCGATAAAATTTCAAACATTTCAACAATTTGCCTTCTGTATGAATCGGCAGAGTATCCGCTTTTTGACAAACCGTGAGGCCCGCATTCCGCAACTATGTCAAAATAGTTTTTACAAAAATTATTCAAATATGCATTGTAGATTATATTTGCATTTACGAAATCTCCGTTATGATATTTTGCATCCGCCATTAATCTATAGGTTTGCATATGAAAAGAATTGTTTCTATCCAGACCGCCCATAATATCAATATATTCCATCGAAGGGGTCAGATAATTTTCGCATGCGGCGTAATCTTGATTGCATCTTACTGCATTTTCAAGTCTGTTGACTATTGCTCTCATAATATTGATATTGTCGAGTTTAAGAGCATCTAAAAATCTGTTGCGGGATACATCACGCTCTATTGCGGAAAACATTGCATAACTTCCGCCCCACATTCCCATAACACTCGGTCTGCCGCTCATTTCACAATCTGCAGCCGGATATATTATTTCATAATCCCGGTTACGTCTGTAGAAATGCTTTAACTGGTAATCGACAAAATCACCTCTGGCAAATATTTTATTATCTCTCAGTTCTTTTTCGGTAAACAATTTCCATACAGGATAAAGTTTGTCGCTAAATTCCTCCGTTACGTTGTTTTCTTTTAAAGCTTTTCGAAATCTTTCGGTTTTTTCGTCATCGGCCACAACATCCTTCGTTTTTAGGCCGACAAATTGCGCAATTTCTTGTACTTCATCATTATAAGGAAATTCCTCAAACGGATACTCATTGGTCTTAACATCATTGAAACTGTATCCGACAATTTTGCCGTTTTCTCTTATCGGCGTAAAATTGTAAACCCCACGTGCTCCGTCTTTTATTGTCGTATCATACGCTGAATAGATATTATCATACCCCTGCATGTTTTTTATATTTACGACATTTGCATTCGACAGAGCCAGAAGATTGAAATCATACCAGTCCCTGCTTTTAATATAATCCGCAATATTTTTAACTTTTCCGTCTTCATCATATCCTGTTGCAAGGTAATTTGTAAGTTCCGGTGTTTGTCCACGTTCTTCCGCCATATATTTTAAAGTCTTGTGAATCGGGGGAGATACAGGAACATATACTTTTTTACAGTTTAATTTATTTATTTCCTGAATTATTCCATATACATATTCAAGCCCCTCGTTTTTAGGATCCATATATTTTATATATTTACGGTGTTCGTTCGGGTGTTCATATAAAACTTTTAGAAATTTTATTAATTTTTCTTTTTGCGTTTGAACAGTATGGGGTTTTAAATGAATATAGGAACCCATAACCTGCTTATATTGTTCAGCAAGATTTTGAAGGGAAACCGTCATTGAAACAGGGATTGCAACATATGTACTTTCATTTGACATTTTGTAGCGGTTGATAATCTTCAATTGTTCTTCAATATTTTTTAAAGGTTTGTTGTATTTAGACTCCGGTGTATCATCTCCGCTGTAGACAGTTATATTAAAATCTTTGCTTATTGCCTCTGCAAAATGTGTCATATCTTTAAGATGATTACCGCCGTCAACAAGTATTACATCATATCCCATAAAATTGATTTGTTTTGGGCGTACGACATTATCAGCAGATTTTACAAATATATCATTTTGATTATTATTAACTACAGGATTTTGAACGTAATTATGATGATTATTTACTCTTTGTGCCCCATTTGTTGACCATAGCGAAAAAATAGGATTAATTTTCATTAGATACTACACCTTTATTCATTAATACCCTTTAACACATATACTTAAACTCCAAAATAAAATATTTGCTAGCTAAAAGTCTAATTTTTACAAAAAATTTACAATTAATAAAAAATCAGCTTTTAATTAAAGCTGATTTTTTAAGCCCATGCAATTTCAGTACGTCTTATCGGAACCTCAATTTTTTCGCCGAATTCATTAACCTTTGTTTGTGTTGTTTTTCCAATAAATCCAATGGCATCAGGATTTGGTGCAAACGGATTTGCCAGCCAGTTTTTGCCGACCAGATTGAAGCTGCTTTTTGTAATATTACTTTTACTCCAGTAATCATTATTTGGGGTATATCTGCTCGTACTTTCAGGCTTAAAATTGAATTTATCGTATGTGGTCTCTAAACCCGCCTGCGCATCATTAGGATCTAATTTAATTCTGTTAATCGGAGCAATACCGCCGTTGTTATAACCGCTTGCCATATCCTTTGTCCTATTTTTATACTCTTATATATATAAAGTATATACTTTTTAAATAATTGCCTTTTTGTGGGTTTTAGTTTTACAATTGTTTACAATTACCACATGCCCGTTTTTTAGGAAAAATAACACATTATTAAGTTTTGTAAAGTGTAAATTCTACACTATATTTGGATTTTCGGATTTGTTGATAAATTCATAACATTATTCAGTTGACATTTAAAATCTTGTATGCAATAATAAAGACATAAGATTTAAGTGTAGTCGAAACACTAAATATAAATAGATTCATTAACCCCAAAAACATATAAACTCCTAAATAATAAACACTAAAAGAGACCATTAGGATGCAGAAAACGACCCACTCAGAAATGAGTGGTTTTTTTTATGCATAAGATATGTTATAAGAAGTGAATAAGTGAATAGGTGAATAAGTCGGTTTCAGTAAGTTAAACTTATCATCCTGAACTTGTTTCAGTATCTTATATCTTTACCGCTCAAACAGCACTCGTTTTGCTGTCATTTCGTTAAGCAGTAATTATTGAGAGATAATAATAACCCTCCCTGATTAGGGAAGGAAGCTGTTTTTCGTGCGCTTTTGCGCACCGTAAAGACTTATTCTCTTATTGACATATTTACCTATTCACTTCTTATAACATATCTTATGTTATCTTGCTATCACAATCAAATTTCTGGTGTGGTTTTCTGCCAGCGGTAAATCGTATTGGATTATATCAATAACTTTTGCATTGTATTTTTTCAATGTTTCGCGGGCTTCTTTAATTTCTTCTTCTGCCCGTATAGATTTATATGCTATGAAATATCCATCCTTGTTTAATAAAGGCATTGCATAATTTGTTATAGCTTTTAAAGGAGCAACAGCTCGTGAGGTAATTATATCATAGCGTTCTTTAAGGTTTTCTGCTCTGTCGCAGATAGTGTGTAGATTTTCAATCTTCAATTCAGTTTTTATGTTTTCAATTGCATTAATTTTTTTTCTTATGCTGTCGAGTGCATAAACTTCAATTTCAGGGTAGGCAAGTGATATTGGAACAGCAGGAAAGCCTCCGCCGGTTCCGATATCCAGTAATTTTTTCCCGGCAGGAGAATATTTATCAAAAAATTTTTCGATGGAAAGACTGTCAAAGATATGTTTTTCCCATAAAAATTTTTCATCATTTTTTGAGATTAAATTCAATTTTGAATTCTGGTTTAAAAATACTTTTATATAATCCGTAAAAAATTCTTTGCTTTTCATTTTATACCCAGTTTTTCTATGTCATTTATGCGCTGTTCTATTTTTGCAATATTTTCTTTTGTAAAATTATTTAATGCCAGCTTATGAGCATTTTTATAGTGCGCGAGAGCATTTTTATAATCTTTTCTTCTGTAGTAACTGTCACCTATTGCAACATCTGACGATGCAATATAGAATGTTTCATTTAATTCAAGCGCGCAGGCTTTTGCTTTTTTCAGGTACTCCAAAGTTTTTTGCGGTGCGCGGGCGGAATTAATTTCCGCAAGTTTCATTGAAGAAATATACATTCCGTCGTAATTTCCTGTTAATTCATCCAGTCTCAGACTTTCCTGCAGATATTTTACGGCAGAATCGGATTTGCCGTTTTCATCGTAAATTGTTGCAAGGTTTGTGAGTGATGATGAAAGATATGCGTTTATTTTGGGGTCCTGTGATGTTTCCACACATTTTCTGTAATATTTAACGGCGTTTTCAAGCTCTCCTTCTTCATCACAGTTAAGCGCGTATTTAAAATAAAGTTCTGCAAGTACATTTTTATCAATTCCGGCTGTCGATTCTGGAAGTATATTTTTTATGCTCTGGCCTGTAATGCTTGCAAGAAGAAGCTTTGATTTAATTATTAAGTTCAGGGAAATTTTTTGCTTTATTATTTCTTTCAAAATATTTTCAGCTCTGTCGTGTTTAAAAGTTATATAATAAATATTTGCAATTTCATATTTATTTTCATTGATTTTTTCTGTATCGCCTGTTGTTATGTAAAAATCTGATGCAAGTTCAAAGTATTTTAGAGCATTGAACCAGTCGGATAATTTTTTAAAGTTTTGTGCAAGCTTGGTATAAATTGTTGGTAAAAATGTATAGAAATCGTCTGATTCATTCATTGTTAAGGCTTTTTGAAGAATCATTATTACTTTTTTATAATCAAATTTAAGTTCTTCCTGTTTTGCCAGATTTAGAAGATTTACAAGAGATAAATTTTGTATTTCCTCAAGTGTCTCTTTATTTTTATTTGAAATATCCACGAAATTGTTAATAGAGTTTGCAATTTCGTTCATAATTTTGTTTTCATCTTCTTCAGAATCAAATACAAATGAGATTTTTTTAATCTGGTCTTCTTTTTCCTGTCTTGTGTGCGGAATTTCCTGAGAAATTTTTTGTTCGATAAATTGAATTTCCGGTACAGGTTTTTGCGGGAGAGCAGGTTTTTTCGGAATAAATAAGCTGTGGTATTCAATTTCTTTGCGCATTGTCTGGCGCGATATCAATAAATCTCTTTCCAGCGGTTTTAGAGGAAGCTGCGTTTCATAAAGTTCAGCGCAATTTTTGTGAATTTTAATTGCAATGTTTTCAGCAATAGAGTTTTCTGATATTTCTTTGTAGTAATCCTGAAGATATATTAAAGACCCTTCTCTTGTGAGAACAAGATTATCCACGAAATATGCAATTTTATCAGCATCGTATAAATTTAGTGTTTTTAAAAGTTTTACATTAACCGGATGGCGCATAATGGTTAAAAATCGTATTAAATGGCCGCTTACGGGATCCACAAGAGAGAGAGCTTCTCTGAGGATAAAATCATTGAAAGAGAGAAAACTTTTTGTATACCCTGAAAGAAAGTCCATTAAACCCAGCTTTCTTATCTGCATAATTTTTATGGCAAGTGTAGTATAAAAAAAGTACCCTCTTGAATATTTATATAATTCATCAGAGAGCGGCCCTATTTGTTTAAAGTCTTCTGATTTCAGATATTTTTCAAATACACCTTTTTCCAATGCTGTTACAGGTGTTTTTTCGTAATCTATTGTAAAATCATCATAATCAAACTTTCTTGCGATAAGTATAATTTTAACTTTACCGGATTTTGCAATGTGAAATAAAAAGTTTAAAATTTCTGTTTTATTATCCTTTAAAATTTGTTCAAAGGAATTAATTACAATAACAACAGGTTTTTGTATAGATTCAAAATAAGCATTGATTTTCTGGGTGAAGTTTTCTGTTCTTGCTTTAGGAATTTGTATAATATTTTGTGCCGTAAGTCTTTTGAAATTGTCAAAAAATTCAAGCAGTATATCATCTAATATAGTTGTTTCAAAGCAATTGTATTTCAGTGTTATTACATCTTCATTTAAAAATGAAAGCGCCTGGTTAACAACCATAATTTTACCTGTTCCCATAAATCCGTTTACAAGCATTAAAGGAACTGGTGTATTAAAAAAGTTAATAATCTTTTCAATTTTTTCAATGTTATTTTCTATTAAAAAAGGATTAATTCCGATATCCTGTTTTTGTATTGCTTTTTTGTCAACGGCATCTTTTATATATTCCATAAAGCTATATTAATAGATTTTTTAAAATTTTGCAAATCAAAAATTTTTATAGTACAATACTATTATTACAGATAATGAGGGGAAACAAATGGAATTTTTCAGAAAACATCAAAGAGCTATTGTTGCAATAATTGCGGTAACTTTTATTGCCTGGACTGTCGGTTTAATGCTCCTGCCTCTTATCGTTAAATAGGAATATTGCGTGGATATAATCAAGTTTATAAAAAGAATATTTGCACTGGCGTTAATTCTGCTTATAGGTAATATAAGCCTTGTTGCCGATGCGAACCAGCTTAAAACAATTCAGCATAAACAAAAAGTTACCCATGAAAAAATTAAGCGACTGAAGGTTCTTGAACATCTTGAGAAAAATAAACTTTATAAAAATCAGCAAAAATTAGAGCAGGCATCAAATAATCTTCAGCAGTCTCAAAGCGAGTATGCCTCTTTGAATATTCAACTTCAAAAAATGGAAAAAGATCTCACAGCTTCGCTTGCAGAATTTAATAAAGCAAATGTCGATATGAGAAGAAGAATTCGTCAGGTTTATAAAAATCAGAGAACAGGTATGTTTCAGCTTATTCTTACTGCTAAAGATTTGAATTCCCTTTTAGATGTTGTGTATTTTGAAAAAATTATATTGAAGAAAGATTACGCACGTATTCTGGCTGTGAAAGCAAAGTCGCAGAGAATTGCGGCAATGAAAAAAGATATCGAAGCTAAAAAGATAGCACTGGCGCAATCTATAGAAGAGATAAATTCCCAGAAAAAAAATATAAAATATGCTATTGCTATGAATCAAAACATGATTAACAAGTATAAAACTGACCGCAGAACTTATGAGAAAGCGGAAAGAGAGCTTGCCCGCCAGTCTGCAAGTATACAAAGTATGATTGCTCGCAACCGCGGAGGTTCTACTGTCAGAATAACATCTTCTGGTTTTATCAAGCCTATAGGAGGCAGAATAACCTCTCCTTTCGGCTGGAGAACCCATCCTATTTTTAACAGCAGAACTTTCCATTCAGGCGTTGATATTGCAGGCCCGAACAGGGGCAGTATAAAAGCTTCTAATTCAGGAAAAGTTATATACTCAGGCTGGTACGGCGGATATGGCAAGGTTGTTATACTGGATCATGGCGTTGTAAACGGAAAACCGACAACTACTCTTTATGCACATATGTCTTCAATAAGAGTAGGACAGGGACAGTTCGTCAATAAAGGCGATGTCGTAGGCTATGAAGGAACAACAGGTTACAGCACAGGACCTCATGTTCATTTTGAGGTTAGAATTAATGGTAAACCAAACAATCCTCTAAATTATATTTAAAATAAAAGGCAATCACATTGAAAAGATATTTATTGTTAACATTTTTAATATTATTATTGACTTCTACAACTTCAAACGGGGCAGAAGTTATTAAAGAACCCTCCGATTTGGAAACACTTTTTAATGAAAGCTTTTATGAATCACCGACTTCTCTTGTCATGCCAAAAATAGAAGAAGTAAAAGGTTATAGTAATGGAGAAGAAATTAAAAGCAATTCTTCACAAGTAGAGGTTATTGAAGGAAGTAATATTAAACCTGTAAGAGGTATGCCGCTTTTTAAAAAGACACGAATAAAAATTACGAACAAGCTTCGCGAAAAAAGATATAAAGAAACTATGGAAGAAATAGAAAGAGCAAAGCAGGTTCAGGAAAAAGAAGAAGCAGAAGAAATAAAAAAATTAAATAAAGAACTTAATATAAAAATAGATGAGCCTGAGACCAAGGAAAACATATCAGAAGAAGCTTCTAATGATGAAAACAATAAAACACTGGAGCTTGAAGGCGGTGTAAAAGAGCATGTTACTTCAAATGATGTAATGCTTGACGCTGAAAAAATAGATTATAACGATAAAACAATGGATATAACAGCAACAGGCTCTCCGATTCTGGTTTTTCCTCCGCAAAATGTTACTGTAAAAGCTGATAAGATGGTTTATAACAATGCTTCAAATATATTAAAAGCTTATGGAAAAGTGGAAGTAATACGTGATGGCAAGAGTGCTTTCGGAGATTACTTACAGATTAATATGAATGAAGAAGACGCTTTTATGGATAATACAAGAGCGAAAGCTTCAATGTTGACTGTTAATGCGAAAAGATCCGAAATGAAGGATGACAAACTTATTTTACATGATGGAAAGATGTCGTCTGACGAGTCTTATATTTTGAATTTTCATACAAGGATGATTGGCGGAAATTATTTTAACAACATGCTTATAGATGATGATGATAAGTCAACTTTGAGTGAAGAAACCGGACAGACTGCAGTTCATATAAAAGCAAAAGATATTTATGTAAATGCAAAACGCGACCACGATGTAATAACATTAAAAAAAGCAAGAATACATTATGGTGATGTAAATCTTTTAAATTGGCCCTCCATTACTATTCATACAAACAAAAAACATCAATTTTTTGATGCAAATTATCCTGAACTAGGTTCACGCGGCAGATTAGGTATGTTTGCCGGCCCAGGGTTTGTATTTGATACCCCGCTTCAGGGAGGTTCAACTTTAAAAGTGCTCCCTATTATAAATAATGACAGCGGTATAGGGTTTGGTGCAATGTTAAAATACCGTAGCGCTACAAATTATACCGATATGGCTTACGGATCATCTTCACAGGTATTTGTTTTAAAGGGGAGACAATATTTTGATGATAAATTATATATGCAATACGGTGCAAATTCTTATATGGATGAATGGTGGTTTGGACCGAGAATGCCTAAATATACTGCTGAATTAATTTATCATGATAACGGGGTTATCCCTTCTACTATAGGTAAAGGGTTGAATTTAGATTTTAAGCATCGTTTCAGCTTTGGTTATATGCAAAATAATGATGCTAACAGACATGGAGAAAGTATTCCGGGAGCTGATGTCGGAACAACCAGGACTCGTTATATGGCAGAAGCATCTCAAACGTTATTTAACTACAGAGATAAAGAAAATCTTCTTGATTTAAATTTAGCATTGGTATTGCAGGGTAGTGCTGCATTATACGGAACTGGCGATACACAGTTTGTCGGCAGAATAGGACCGAGAGTTCATACCCAATATAAATACTGGATGCAGGATATCGGATTTTTTGCATCTGCTTATCAGGACGGAACACCTATGCAGATGTATGATATGTACAGATACGGGCATGCAAATGTTTATATAAGAGAGGCATTGCGTTTGAATAAATTTGTAACGATTGCCTGGTCAGGAACTCTTACACTGTCAGGCGATTCTCCGAATGGTGAAATGTTCCAGGAAAATTCTTTTATCATAGGTCTCGGGCCTGATGATTTTAAGGTAAATCTTGGTTATGACTGGGTAAGAAGACAAACATATTTTGCATTTATTCTTGCTATGGACACAAAAGGGTCTTCAATAGAGTATGATAAAATGGAGATTAAAAATCCTGACAGGCTTGCCAGAAGTAATGAAGAAGATGTTGAATTGAAAGTTTTTGATTACGGTACTGATTCGGTTAAAACCACAAAAGCACCGGCGAAAAAAATGATGTATGCAGAAGTTATAGATATTGAAGATCCGGATAAGGAACAGATTTAAATGAAAAGTTTAGAAGAATTGAAATCTGAAATAATTGAATATGGCAGATTAGCAGGGATAAAAAATTTCACTCCGGGATATTCGGGAAATATTTCAGCCAGATTTGGGGATAAAATTTTGATAACAGCATCAGGTACTGCTAACGGTTATTTGAAAAACGATGATCTTGTTATTATGGATTTTGACGGAAATTTAATAGAAGGTGATAAGAAGCCTTCATCAGAAAAAATGCTTCATGCACAATTTTACAGGCAAAGAGAGGATGTAAATTATATAATTCATGTTCATCCGCCTTTTTTGAGCGCTTTTGCGTGTGCTCACATTGCATTGGATGAACCTTTAATGGCTGAAAATGTCTTTTATTTCGGACAAATTCCGCTAGCTGATTATGGATTGCCTGGTTCTATAGAACTTGTTGAAAAAACTGCAAAATATTTTGATAAATACAATGCTGTTTTGATGGCAAATCATGGATTTGTTGTCGGAGATAAGACGATAAATGATGCATTTTTGAAACTTGAACTTGCAGAAAGTTACGCTCAGGTTGTGTGTAATACCAAAATTCTTGGCGGAGCTGTTCCGTTGTCTGAAAAACAAGTCGATGAAATTTATGCGTTGAAAAATTAGTTGTGATATAATAATTTAAGTAAAAGAGGAAATAAAAAGTGTCAATAATGTTGGAAAATAAACAGGGATTGCTGGCAGGAGACGGGATTTTACCCGTTGAAATGGCGCGTCATGCAAAAGAAAATGGTTTTGAAGTTGTATGTGTATCTCTGGCAAATGATAATTTAAAGGAACTAAAAAAATACTGTACAAAAGTCTATTCGTGCCATCCCGGTGAAATGACAAAGATTGAAAAGATTTTTACGGAAGAAGAAATTAAACAGGTTACATTTTTAGGCAAAGTTCATAAGCGTGTTCTTTTGCAGCTTCACAAATTTGATGCGCGTGCAATTGAAATATTGAAATCTGTAAAAAGATTGAATGATGATGAAGTCATGCTTTTGATTGTAAAAGAGTTTGAAAAACATAATATTACCGTATTGGATCAAACTATTTTTATTAAAAATCTAATGATACCATCTGGAGTTCTCGGGAAAATTAAACCTACAGAAAGTCAGCTGGAAGATGTAAATTACGGATTTTGGCTTGCAAAAGAAATGGGAAAGATTGATGTAGGCCAGTCTGTTGTAATTAAGGATAAAATGATTATGGCAGTTGAGGCAATAGAAGGCACTGATATGTGCATCAGACGAGGGGCAAAACTTGCTAAGAAAAATGCTGTTGTTGTTAAAGTTTCAAAGCCGTTTCAGGATAAAAGATTTGATATTCCGGCAATAGGTTTGAGAACCTTAAAAACCATGAAAAAATACAAAGCGGATTTGATTGCTGTTGAAGCTAATGAAACGATAATTGTAGATCAGGAAAATGTAATTAAATTTGCAGACAGAAATGGTATTGTTGTAATGGCAGTGTAGTTATGAAAAAGATTTTTATAATAACAGGCGAATATTCTGGTGACATCCACGCATCTCATGTTGTCAGAGCTTTACGTGCAATAAGTCCTGATATTGAAATAGAGGGCGTTGGAGGCGATAATTTAAAGGCTGAAGGTGTCAGGCTTTTTTCTGATCAAAAGAAAATGGGGAAGGTCGGGCTTTCTTTAGGTATAATTTCAGATCATATTATTCTGGGGAAAAAAATTGTTGATTATCTGACACAAGAATATAAGCCTGATTTAGTTCTGTTAATAGATTACGGTGCATTTAACCTTAATATTTCAAAATTTTTGAAAAAAGCAGGGATTAAGGTTCTTTATTATATCCCGCCTCAGGTTTGGGCCAGCCGTAAATGGAGAATTCATACAATTAAGAAAAATGTGGATGAAGTGCTTTGTATATTCCCATTTGAAAAAGCAATGTATGAAAAATACGGGATAAAAACGCACTATTGTGGACATCCGCTTGTTTCCCAGCTTGCTGCGCGGGCTGACAGGGATGAATTTTTTGAAAAACATAATCTGGATAAAAGTAAAAAACTTGTTTCAATTTTTCCGGGTTCAAGAGAATTTGAATTGAAATATTTGATGAATGTGTTTATAAAGACAGCACTGGAGCTTCAAAAAAAACACCCTGATTTACAGTTTTGCATATCCCATGCTCCGAATTTACCAGATAATATTTATAATAAATATTTAAAAAAATCGCCTTTCCCTGTGGTCAAAGGTGAAAATCAGGCACTGTTGAGTGTATCTGATGCCTTGATTCTTGCATCTGGAACAGTTGCTTTAGAAGCTTGTTTATATCAAACCCCTATGATAATAGCATACAGAGGCCCATGGCTTTTCTATTTAATTTATCTGCTTGTAATACGTATTAATCATGTATCGCTGCCAAATATTATTGCAAATAAAGATATAGTCCCTGAAATTTTGCAGGGTGATGTAAGAGTTGATAAAATATCTTATGAAATAGAGAAACTTCTTTACGATAAAGATTACAGGGCATTGAATATAAGTCAGCTTGGAGAAGTAAAAGAACTCTTATCCGACAAAAATTCTTCAAAAGAGGCTGCAGGTGTAATAGCTGAATTTTTGCAGCTTAACAAATCTTTATAAAATTTTGGAAAATAGCAATATCTTTACTTTCTATGTGTTAATTAATATATAGGTAGCGTATGGTTAATCAGGTATTGTTAGCAGGAAATTATGCACAACAGCGGAGTGCATTTAATAATTTTAAACAGCCGCAAAACGGCTATTATATCAATACGTCTTTTTTAAATACGCAGGAAGAGAAAAAAGAGCATCATTTAGGTAAAACGATTGCACTATCTGCATTAGTTGTTGGTTTTGGAACTCTTGCTATATTTAGCGGAGGTTTGAACAAGGGTGCTGCAAAACTTTTAGACAAATGGAAATTAAAACTTGAACAAAAAATGGCAAAAAGCGGAAAGTGTAAAAACTTTTACCGTTATGCAATTGCAAAGACTGATACATTTATTTCAAAATCAGAAAGTATTAATAACTTTACAACATTAAAAGATGTTGCCTGCCAGAGAATAATGTGGGGCAAAAACGGCGATCGTAAATTTACGAGGAAAATACATGAAAGTATTACAAGATTTTTTGAAAGAATAAGCCGTAAAACTGTTAATTCATCTTATTCAAAGACTAATGCAAAATTTGCCGGTCTAAATGAATATTTTACATCTGTAAATGATAGAATTTTACGTGAAAATCCCAACAATACGCAGGTTTTAAATTCAATAAGAGATATAAATTCAAGAATAAGACATGTAAATTCAAATCTTGAAAAAGGTTTTGGCATAAATGCGCGTAATGAAAGATTAAAAGAGGTTAATAAGGCAACGGACGGGTTGTTTGAATTTTTCTGGGATGCAAGTTTAAAAGATGTCAGAAACTTCAAATCTAAAAATATGTGGCAGTCATTTATTGCAGAAGATTATATGCTTCCTGCAAAAATGAAGCTTGCGAATGAAACAGGAATTCTTCGACAGGCAATAACGCATGACATAGCTGATAATTATAAAGCAACAATAAAAGCTCTTGATAATATCCAAAAATTTGTAAATCCTTCAGATATGTCAACAAACGAGATTTTGAATACTCTGCGCAATAACCTTAACAAGTATAAAAAATTGTCAGGTAATCAAGAAGCTGCACAAAGAAATGCATTAAACTCAGAAATTAGTTCAAACCTTAAAAAACTTGCCTCTAATTTTAGGGAAGTTTCATCTCAATACCATTATAATCCCGAAGCTGTTCAGGCAATATCAAAATATGTTGATGAGGTTGAAAATATTATTTCAAAAAGCTCAAAAGGTGAATTGCAGGAGATTTTAACAGCATATAAAAAACTTTTGCCTCGTAATGAATATTTAAAACTCAAATCAGAAGTTCAATCAGCAATAAAATCTCTTGATAAATCAATAGAAAAAGAAACCGTAGAATATGTGGACAAAGCCCGCGATTTGCGTCTGGGATCTGCTCCTACAGATGTAATGTCAATTATAGGTGCAGTTGGTGCTGTGGGTTATTATTTAACAAAAGCAGATAACAAAGACGACCGTTACTCAGTTTCTTTGAAATACGGTATTCCTGCTATCGGTGCAATTGCAACGTCTTTATATTGTACAGCAAGATTAGTCGCAGGCGGCAAGGCTATGGCTTTAGGTCTTCTTTCAGGCTGGCTGATGAATAAAATCGGTGTTGCGGCTGACGATGCAAGAAAGAAATACACGCTTGATGTCTCTTTTCACTCAAGAGATATCTTCAAAGCTCAACCGGATAAAGTATAACAATTATTTTATTTTCTGTTAAGATTTAAACAGAGGATTTATTGCTATGGTAAAAACAGAAAATTCTATAAGATATAAACTGGAACAGCGCGAAATAGATAATTTGAGTGAATATGCTACAAAGAGCCGTTTTACAAAAGGCAGGAAAAAGAAAATAGCCCCCTGTCCTATGCGTACTGAATTTCAAAGGGATAGAGACAGAATTTTACATTCAAAGGCGTTCAGAAGATTAAAGCATAAAACGCAGGTTTTTCTTTCGCCATTTGATGACCATTTCAGAACCCGCCTGACTCACACTCTTGAAGTTTCACAAATTGGAAGAACAATTGCAAGAGCACTTAATTTCAATGAAGATCTTGTTGAGGCAATAGCTCTCGGGCACGATTTGGGACACACACCTTTTGTATTTTGCGTGGAAGGTGTATTGAACGAGCTTGTAAAAGGCGGGTTTCATCATAATATTCAAAGTGTCAGAGTTGTTGAAGTTCTGGAAGATTTGAACCTTTGCAGAGAGACAATTGACGGCATCTTAACTCATACATGGGGCTACACTCCAAAAACTCCGGAGGCGCAGATTGTTCAGCTTGCAGATAAAATTGCTTATATAAACCATGATATAGAAGATTCTATACGTGCAGGAATTATTGCAGAAAGCGACCTTCCGCGGGATTGCATCGATTATTTTTCATCAAACCAAAGCAAACGTTTGAGCAAAATGATTGATGAAATTGTTTACAATTCAATGGATAAGCCGGAGGTAGCTATGAGTGAAGAAGGCTGGCATTACACGACAAAATTGAGGCAGTGGATGTTTGAAAATGTATATGAGGATGCTTCCCCTGCGAAATTAGAAGAGAAAAAAGCCCGCAATGTTATAAGAGAATTGTTTTATCTTTATTGTGATATGCTAAAGCCTGTCTGTGAAGAGGCAAAGATTGAAAGAATTGTAACAGATTATATCTCAGGCATGACAGACAGATATGCCATAGAAAAGTATAAAGAAAATTTTATCCCTACAGGATTTAAATCAGGTGCCAAAGAGGATTATTTATTTAAACTTGCAAAACTTTATTAATATCAGGTAAAACAGGTTAAGTTTTTTCCTAATCGATGCTCATTATATAAGCGGAATATATGAAAAATATTTTCATTCCTTTGCTTTGTATTTTTTATGATGAATTTTTCGGCAAAATTATATAATAAATACGGGTAGTTACAAAAAATAAATATTGTGATAGAATATTGTTGTGAGAATATAAAGAAGGGGATTTTAATTAATGTATTTGAAAAATTTCAAAATTTTATTATTAATTTTGGCTGTTGCAGCTGGTATAAATGTATTTGCCGCAACTTCCGGATACACAGTGGTTAGTGCCAGCGGTGTTCAGACTCAGAGTGTGTCTAAATCTTATCAAAATGTCAATCCGCTGGATATTGTTGCAAGACCAAATTTTTACCTAAATAAAAATGTTAAAATTAAGGCAAAATTTGATAAATTTTCAACCTTAGGACTTGATTACAAGCCTGCTATGAGAAGTTCTCAGGACTACATTTCTTTTTTAATTCAGCGTCCTGATGTTGTTGATCATAATATTCCGCTTTCTGAATTAAAAATATTTTTAAAAAGGGCGGAAGCAGAAAAATATATTGAGTTAAATTCAGGTGATGTTGTAGAATTCAGCGGAAAAGTTTTCTCAAATGCATTGGGTGATGCCTGGATAGATGTTGATAAATTTTCAGTTATCAGCAGTACAAAACCAAAAGAGGAAAAATAATAACTTACAAAAGATTACGGAGTTAAGAGATGAGCGATAAAAAAAATGAAATATTTTTGACGGTACATGGCCACTTTTATCAGCCGCCAAGAGAAAATCCCTGGTTGGAAGCAATTGAACTTCAAGACAGTGCACTGCCTTTTCATGACTGGAACGAAAGGATTAACAAAGAATGTTATAATCCCAACTCCGTATCAAAAATTGTTGACAGCAGAAATCGAATTCTTGATGTTGTTAATAACTATGAACTTATGAGTTTTAATTTCGGACCGACACTTTTGTCCTGGATGGAACATTTTGCGCCTTTAACTTATGAAAGAATAATAAAGGCGGATATTGAAAGTATCGCAGAACATAATGGCCATGGTAATGCTCTCGCTCAGGTTTATAACCATATTATTATGCCTCTGGCAAACGAAAGAGATAAAGAAACCCAAATAAAATGGGGAATTCGTGATTTTGAATACCGCTTTGGCCGTAAACCGGAGGGTATGTGGCTTGCTGAGACTGCTGTTGATGATGATACTTTAAGACTTTTGGAAGCTAACGGTATAAAATTTACTATACTTTCTCCATATCAGGCTGAAAAATTCAAGAAAAAAGGTGATAAAGAATGGACTGATGTAAGCTGGGGAAATATTGATCCTGCCCGTTCTTACAGATATAATATTAAATCCGCACCGGGAAAATTTATTGATTTATTCTTTTACGATGGTGCAATTTCACGTTCTGTTGCTTTTGATGAATTACTTAAAGACGGAAACAAATTTATCAAACGTCTAAAAGAAGGTGTATCTGATTGCAGAGATTATCCACAGCTTGTGAATATTGCTACTGATGGTGAAAGCTATGGTCATCATACAAAATTTGGCGATATGGCTCTTGCATACGTCCTTAAAATACGTGCTAAGGATGAAGGATTTACTATTACAAATTATGCCGAGTATCTTGAAAAATACCGAAGCGACTGTGAAGTCGAAATAAAACAGGCATCAAGCTGGAGCTGTTTCCATGGTGTCGGCCGTTGGAAAGAAGACTGCGGCTGCTCTACTGGCGGACATCCTGGCTGGAATCAAAAATGGAGAAAGCCGTTAAGAGATGCTCTGGATTATTTGAGAGATGAATTAGTTGTTCTTTTTGAAAATGAAGGTCAAAAATATTTTGGCAATGCTTGGCAGGTAAGAAATAATTATATTGATGTAATTTTAGACAGAACCGAGATGAATGTTAAAAAATTCCAGCAGGAAAACTTCAAGCCGGATTTGTCTGATGAAGAAAAAGTGCATGCAATGGAGCTGCTTGAAATTCAACGTCAGGCTATGCTTATGTATACAAGCTGCGGCTGGTTTTTCTCTGAAATTTCAGGGATTGAAACCGTACAGATTATGAAATACGCTGCTCGCGCTATGCAGTTAGCATCGAAATTTACAACAAAAAATCTTGAAGAAAAATTCCTGAATATACTAGCGCAGGCAAAAAGTAATATTGCGGAACATGGTACAGGAAAAGATATTTTTGAACGCTTTGTAAAACCGTCTATTGTTACTGTGAAACAAATTGCAAGCCTATGGGCGTTGTCATCTTTATATGAGGATTTTGAAGATGAGGAAAGTGTTTACTGTTACACTATTAAAAGACACGCTTATAAAAAGGTTCAAAAAGGACTGTCTACCTTTGTAGTCGGTCATATCGAAGTGCAGTCAAAAATTACCCTGCAAAAATCAAATCTTATGTTTGCTCTTATGCAATACGCAGGAGGAGATTTTCATTGTTCAATTAAGGAATACTCGGATGATGCCGAATTTAACAGAATAAAAACCGATCTTATAAAAACTTTCCTTATGAATCCTCTGACGGAAATAATACGCGCTCTTGATGAATATTTTGGTAAAGAATATTTTACTCTTAAGGATATATTTATTGAAGAGAGAAGAAAAATTTTGCAAATTTTGTTAAAGGGCAAACTTGAAAAATTTTCTCAGACATATCTTGAAATGTATGATGAAGGTAAAGGTTCAATTTATCATCTTCAAGGGCTGGGTCTCAAAATTCCTGATGAATTTAAGATATCTGCTTCTTATGCTCTGAGTCATAAATTTAACGATATCGTAATACATTCAGGCGGTTTTGTTGATGATGATATTATTCAGCAGGCTGTTGATATAAATTACGAAGCTAAAAAAATTGATATTCAGCTAGACAAATCACCGTCTAACAAAATATTTGGCAAAAAAATTCTACAGAATATCAACAGACTTGTTCATAGTTTTGAAATCCAGCAGGCTGATGTTGTTTTAGAAATATTTGATAATATAAGAAAACTTGAACTTCAAGTTGATATTTCAGAAGCACAAAATACTTATTTTTCAAAAATTTATCACAGAATAGGTGATATTATTGATTCCGGTGAATTGAGCAATAAAAAATCATCTGCGAAACGTTTTGTAGAAATGCTTATTGATATAGGTGAAAATCTTAATATTAATACTGAATTCTACAGAAAAAAACTGGATAAAATATTGTTACAATAATTCTACCAGTTTTCAGAACCATATTTTTTGTAGGCTTCAATATTTTTCATAATTTTGTTCTCTACAGATGCTATTCTTTTTTGCGTTTCTTCATCTTTTGTGCGCATACGAAGAAGTTTTAGTTCTAATAATTCTTCTTTGGAGTGTCTTATTTTTTGTTTAATTTCTTCACGCTTCCAGAAAAGCCAGCCTTCAAAACCGCATCCCGGCGGTACAATAGACCAGGGGGACGACGGGCAGTGTTTGCATAAATCAAGACGTGTATCATACCTTGAACATAAATTATTATCCTGAAGATATTTGCAGCCATAAAATGTTATATCATCTTCTCTGTAATTGCCGTCATCTATAAGTCTGTTTATTATATTGTCAACAATACCTGCATCTACTTTTCTGGCTGCTTCAATTGATTCATAAGGAACAAACAGGGACAAAAAATCTTTTGCCCCTTTATCTCCTTTTTTTGACATTTCAACCAATTTTTTATACGGAATTGAAGTAGTTACAACACGACAGCATTTGCCGCACATCTGACACAGGTGCTGCGGTCGTTTTGCTAAATAATTTTCTTCATAATTCCCCATATCTAAATTATAACTATCATGTAAAAAATACAAAAATAATGTAACATTTCTTAAAAAAAAGGCAATAATCTGGCAATAGAATACTTTATTAATATAAGTAGTAAAGGGTAGTTTTTATGCAAAGTTCTGTAGGACAACAAAATATACAGCAATCTCAGGTTAAACCGCAGGTTCAAACCGTATCTCCGCAGAATGTTCCGCCGCAAACTAATCAGGTTCAGAACATTCAGCCTCAACCTGTTCAGCAATATCAAACAGTGCCTGTGCAGCCTCAAGCTCAAAGTGTTCAGGTTCCAAACTATTCCGGTGTTAATATTCAAATATTTAACCCCTCGGTTGCAACGCCGGGTGCTACTGCCCCTGTTTATAATGTTAATGCTCCAAATTATGGAAATACTCCGGCTTCAGGATGCTATCCTTCAGGATATTACACAAATAACTGGGGAAATACAACTAAAAATTTGAGTTCGTCCGAAAATAATAAGACTGACAAAAAAACTGAAAAACGTGAAATAGTTCAGTTAACAGATGATTATATAAGAAATCTTGAAAATTATTTGAATAGCCAGGATAAAGAAGTTCGTCTGATGGGTGCAAAAGAAGTTATTGCAAGACTCGAAGAAGACCATTCAAGGAAAGATGATAAAGCCTTAAATGCCTTGATTAATAAAATGCTTCAGGATCCCTCAGCTCCTGTTAGAATTTTAGCACTGAGTGCACTTGATTCAAGAGTTGTATCTGGTGATGATTACACAGTAGGACTATTGAAACAAATGCAGAATGCAACATCAGGATACGGTCAGGATGCTATGCAGGCAACAAATATTCTTTTGAAAATGTCAGGTAAAAAAGTAGAGAAAGAATTTGAAGTGAAAGATAATAAAAAATCAGAAAATACAGCAAAAACGGAAACAAAATAGGTGAAAAATGAGCCTCAGTACAGCTTTAAAATCAGTAAAAAACAATATTCCAAAATATATATATAAAGGTGCAGGTGCTGCAGCTCTGGGCATTATAGGTTACGATGCCCATGTTCTCGGAAAACTCCAGTCTGATGTATATTCAAAAAGCGGAGATGCTGATGCCTGTATGGAATCGTTCAGTAACTCGCAATATTTAACAAGCCAGAGTGTAACTGCGTCAAAGCTTAAAAAAGGTGTATTTAACTGGGAAGTTGATAGTAATATCAGACACTTTTTCAATTCCGCAATAGGATATTTTAAAGGTTTTGGTACAATGCTTGTAAATAGCGTTATTCCATTTGGACTCGGATTAGGTGCGCTTTTAGGAAAAGGTAAATGGGCAAAAGCTTCGGCAATCGGTCTCGGTGTGTTTGGCGTTGTAAAATTGTTCAAAGACGTATTAGGTTTTGGGCATTATAACGATTTAAATAAAAAATATTAATTTTTTAGTTTTGATTTTTCCATATAAGCTTTGTATAAATCCGGACGTTTAGCTTTGGTCCGTTTTAAGCTTTCCTCGAAACGGAATGCGTTGATATCTTTGTGATTTCCGTTTAAAAGGACTTCTGGAACCTTCAACCCTCTGTATTCACGCGGTTTTGTGTAGTGTGGATATTCAATAAGCCCGTTTGTGAAACTGTCATCTTCTGCTGATTCTGTTTTACCGAGTGTTCCCTCAAGTTTTCTGCTTACCGCATCAATTAGGCACAATGCAGGAAGCTCTCCGCCTGTTAATACAAAATCGCCAATGGATATTTCAACAGGTTTTATAATTTCTCTGATCCTTTCGTCAAAACCTTCATAATGCCCGCAAAGCATAACTATTTGATTATATTGTGCAAGTTCATTGACAATTTTATCAGTTAATGGTTTACCCTGCGGGGAAAGCATTATGGTTGTGGAATTTTCTAAAAGTTTAATGCTTTCATATGCATCAATATAAGGCTGAACCATTAAAACCATTCCTGCCCCGCCGCCATACGGTGTATCGTCAACTTTTTTGTGTTTGTTAAGTGTGTAATCGCGCGGGTTTATAGTGTGAAGTTCTACAATTCCTGCCTCTATTGCTCGTTTTAATATACTGTAATTGCACGAACTTTCAATCATTTCAGGAAATAAAGTTAGAACTTCAAAAATCATTCAATCAATCCTTCTATATTATTGATAGTAATCTTTCGTTCTTGAATGTTTACATCAGTTACAATCGCTTTTACAAACGGGATTAAAACAATATTTTTGGACTTTGTTTTTACCGACAAAAGATCATTTGCTCCGTTATTTGATACCCCGACAACAAAACCCTGCTTGACACCTTTTTCATCAAAAACTTCAAGGCTCACAAGCTCATCAATTAAAAATTCATCTTCATCAAGTGCTTCTCTAATAGTTTCTTCCTCAACATATAAAAAAGCCCCCTTAAATTCCATTAGTTCATTTATTGAATTAATACCTTCAAATTTTACGAGTGCAAAATTTTTATGAAGCCTGATGCTTTCAATATTTAAAGGTTTATATTCATGGTCAATTTTTATAAACACTTTATTAAGCGAACAGAAAAAATCGGCCTGATTTTTTGTAAAACCGACTTTTGCTTCGCCTTTAATACCATGAAAATTAAGAATTTTACCGACAGAAACAAACTTAGTCATAATTATATATTAAGCTTCCGTAGTTTCTTCTGTTTTTTTAGGTTTTCTGCCTCTTTTGGGTTTAACTTCTTCTTCTACAGATTTATTTTCTTCAGTTTTAGCGTTTTCGGATGTATCTTTTTCAGCATCTTCTTTTTGTTTTTTGAATTCTTCCGGGAGATCCGGCCTATCCTGATTCCATCTACTCAATCCCATTTGAGAGCGGATTAAACCGATACCTACGTGAACTCTCCATTCGTCCATCTTTAATTGTGCTGCAATTATCTTATGACATCCAATTGGTGGAAGCGGCAATAAAGGTTCGTACAAATTCTTTATTGCAAAAAGCTGATCCGGTGAAATTGCAAGTTTGCGTTTCGGAAACGGCAATTTCGGAAGCATCATCTTTTGTCTTACTAAGTTAATTCCAAAGAAAACTTTTCTTGGTTCAAGACCGATTTTTTCACCGATAACTTCGTGGCAGTCCGGATTAGGCAAAGGAAGCATGGCTTTATAAAGCTTTTCAATCTGTTCAAGCTGCTCCTTGCTTACCAAAAGTTGTTTTGGTATTTTTTTCTGCGTGCGTTTAAAGTTATTTCTGTTGAATCCACCGCTTTGCGGACGTCTGTTATAACCGCCCTGATTGTTATAGGGTCTCTGATTTCGATTATTATATCCGCCTTGATTTCTATTATAGCCGGATCTGTTGTAACCGCCTTGATTTCTGTTATAATTTTGACGATTATTATAATTATTTCTGTTATAACCGTTCTGATTATTATAGGGTCTTTGATTTCTGTTAAATCTCTGCGGTTCAGGATCTCCGCCTGCGCTGTAATAACGCGGTGGTTCTTCTGTACCGCCTGCACTGTAGCCGTTTAAAGGTTCTTCTTTTACCGTAGATGAACTTGATTGTGAAGAATCTGGTTCAGATGATGACAGCATCATTTTTTTATCAGGATACAAACAGTCAGGACAAATAACTCTTTTGGGGTTCTTTGTTTCAAACTCACGACCGCATTTGATACACTTGTTTACATACATAACGATAGCCTCTTAATTTATTTAAAACAATAATAACGTAATTCCGGGTTAATAATAAAGTAAAGAATTTCTCCTCAGTAAAAAAAACAAATTTCTAACTCTATAATATTATTATACCATGCTTTTAAAATTTTTGCAACATGCTTTTATTTTTCAAGCCGAAAAGTAACAGGACCGTCATTAATAAGTTCCACATCCATCATCGAGCGGAATTTTCCGGTTTTAACTCTCATATTCTTTTCTTTTAAATTTTTTATAAAATATTCATATAGTTCTGCAGCTTTTTGAGGGCTGGCAGCGTTATCAAAAGACGGGCGGGTACCTTTTTTGCAGTCGGCACACAATGTAAACTGTGAAACCACAAGAATTTCTCCTTTTATATCTTTAACTGACAAATTCATTTTTTCATTTTCATCTTCAAAAATGCGGATTTTAATAATTTTCTCTGCTAATTTTTCTGCATTTTCTTTTGTGTCCTCTTTTTCAACACCTAGAAAAACAAGTATCCCTTTGTCAATAGATGAATATAATTCTCCGGAAATACTTACAGATGCTCTTTTTACTCTTTGAATTAGTGCTTTCAATTAATTATCCTCTTTTTTATAGACTTTTTTGATTTTTAGAATATCATTTTCTATTTGCATTTCAACAGTATCTTTTTCAGGATTAATTTTCAAAAGTTCTATTATAACTTTCTGCAGGAATAACGGCCACCCGTTGCCTGCTTCGAATAACTTTCTTACCATTTTACCTCTAAAAAATATTTTTAACACGTTTATAACATGTACTTTACAAAAAATATTAAAAGTTATATTTTAATAAGTTTGTAATACAGTTTAGAAGTTAGGAAGATATGAAGGTAGGCTGTTTACAGTAAAAAGCTTATCTTCATACCCTCCTACCCTCTTATCTTCAGGCTTGCACCCCAGCCCTCCCCCTTCCTTGAGGGGCAGTAAAAGGGTGATATTCAGCTATCATCCTTGGGAATCTTTATGCCAGATATTTCTGCACTGCCTCTTTGGAGAAAACCTCAATACTGTCATGTGAATGTATAAATATCATGCAGCTTATTAAAGATTTTAAGGTTTCAAAGTCTGAAAAAGAAAGTTTGTACCTCAAATCTTCCATATTGTTAGCAAGAAATTCCATAATTATCGTTTTATTTTCAAACACAAGATTTGCAAAATAGTCAAAAGATTCTTTTGATTTAATCCCTTCAAGGTAAATAATATCAGGTGATTGAAATTCTATGAAGCGTTCGGCTTTATCCATATTGAAGCCGACGTTTTCATTTAATTCGCACTGGTGAACATTAGAGAGATTATATTTTGCAATACTTTCAAGCGTCATTATATTTTTATTTTTGTCAGAAGCTTCAAGCAAAAGTGAATAAATTATATGCGTTTTCCCGCTAAGTGGTGAACCGCAGACTATTATAATTCCGGGGTTCTTGAGAGCTGATTTTATAAGTTTTAAATTATTTTCTGATTTTATAATTTTGTTCAATGCTTTGGGCGGTTTGTATATTTTCAGGAAAATTCTTTCGCCCATAATTGTAGGGAATGTTGAGATACTTGCTATAACATTCATTTCATCGACTTTAAAATTCAGTTTGCCGAGCTGCGGCACTTCAGAGACTGAAGCATCAAGTTCTGCGAGTGTTTTTAATTTTCCGATAAGAGAAGATGTCAGAACAGACGGAATATTGCCTTTATTCTGCATTTCTCCGTTTTTTTTGAAATTAACACCGAGACCGTTTTCTTCATGCTGAAATGTTACTTCATGGACTCCTTCAAGTATTGCTTGTTTAAGGATTGCCCTGATAATTTTTTGAATATGATTATCTGATAAATCTTCGCTGTGCAATTCATCGCGCCAGTCATATTCTTCTCCGTTTTCGGTATATATTTCTCCGACGCTTTCATCTTTTTGGTAAGATTCTTCTATTTTTTTTCTGATGCTTGTTTCAGAAGAAATAACAGGTTCTATTGAACATTCCGCTGTTTCTATAATTTTATCAATGGCAAATAAATCTAAAGGATCTGCCATTGCTACGGTCAGAGTATCTTCAATTTTAAATAAAGGAATAATTCTGTATTTTTTAGCGTCTGAAAAACTTATGTATTTTAAGCACTTCAAATCAATAGTGTAATCATCAAGATTTACATATGGGATATGAAGTTTAGCTTCCAGAAATTTTAAAATGGCATCTTCAGTTATAACACCTGAGTTAATCAGAGCCTGGCCTATGTTAATATTCTGGGCATTGGCAATTTCTTCTGCCTGTTCAATAGTTTCATAGGGCACAAGTCCAGATCTTACCATATCATATTTTAATTTTTCCAGAGTTTTGTTTGTAACTGATGTTTCCATATTATTTCAGGTATTCTTTAACTTTTTTAACTACTTCATCTAAATCAAAAGGTTTTGTGATATATTCATCAGCACCTGTTTCTTCTCCGATAAGCTTGTCTTCTTCCTGAGAGCGTGCAGTAACCATTAAAATCGGTATATTTTTATATTTGGCATCATATTTTAAAAGGCGGCTGATTTTATAACCGTTAATTTTCGGCATCATAACATCAAGTATAATTAAATCCGGCATAATTTCTTTAGCCAGCCTCAGCCCGTCTTCGCCGTTATATGCGCAGTAACAGGTAAAGTCAGCCGCTTCAAGAACAAACTTTAAACTTTCTACTATATCCTGTTCATCATCAACAATTAAGATTTTTTTCATACCTTCCCCTATTAAGTCTTATAACTGTATTATAGCATATCAAAAATCTTCTTCTATTTTGTAAAATTTTGTAAACTTTTGTAATAAATCGGCCTTATAGTAACAAATTTTAACGTTTAGCTGTATTTATAATTTTAGTTAATATACAAGTGAAAGGAATTTTCGATTATGTCTCTTTTTAATGCAGTTAAACATACCCCGGTATTTAGATTTGGCGGATTTCAAGTTATGGGTGCACATACAAAACCGCTTGA
>CALVEO010000027.1 GCA_944326615.1 Candidatus Gastranaerophilales bacterium
GATTGTTTTAGAACTAGTAGTATCAAAAAGATTATTACTAGTTCTTCTGTATTTACAATCATTTTTATCACCTCCTTCCTTTTTCGGTTTAACAAATTTGCAGTTTGCGCCGCAAAGGTATGGATATGATATCAGGGCTTACCCGTTTATAATTTTAGATTTTATCAATAAAAAAGTCAATATTATTAAAATACCGTTAATCTTTTTTCCCGAAATTTGTTGTTCTTAAAAGCAACAATTTTGCTAATGTTTTATTAATTGTAATTATTACACATGTGTAATGATTTAAAACTATTATACATTTACCATTACATATATGCAAGAGGAAGATAAAATTTTATTACAATTATTTGGTAATAAACTGAAAAAATTAAGAGAAGAAAAGTATGAGTCTCTTAACAAATTTGCTTTTGACAATACTTTATTGACCTCTGCAACAATCAGCAGGATTGAAAATGCTAATGTTGATTTTAAATTTACAACACTCATAAAAATTGCTAATGCACTTGATATAACTCCCGGTGAACTTTTAAAAGATATAAATTTTAAATATAATGATTTTGATTAAGTGATGCATAAAAATTTACAAGAAGATGAATATAATAATTTTTTAACTAGATTAGGGAAAAATATAAAAGAAACACGTAAATCAGCAATGCTTTCACAAGAACAGCTTGCATTTAATATAGATTCCGCAAGAAATTATATCGGATGCATAGAGCGGGCTGAAAAAGTGGCAAGTTTAAAAACGTTGTTTAAAATAGCAAAAGTTCTAAATACCACTGTTGAAGATTTATTGAAAAATACAATGGAATAATTTTTATGCTACAATAAACTTATGTTTACAGGGATTGTGGAAGAAACAGGATTTATAAAAAGCTTTGACGGGAAAAGGCTTGTCATTGAATGTAAAAATGTACTTGACGGCACAAAAATCGGCGACAGTATTGCAATTGACGGGTGCTGTCAGACAGTTACGGCAATGTCATCTAATACATTCAGCGCAGATGTAAGTTCTGAAACTTTAAGGATTACAAAGGGATTTAAAACAGGGGAGTGTGTTAATCTTGAACGTGCATTACTCCCGCAAGGGTTAATTGAAAATGCTTCCGCTGCCGGCAAAGAGGGCTGCATGCGTAGCACACGATCAACAAGAATGGGCGGTCATATTGTTCAAGGGCATGTTGACGGAACGGCAAAGTATCTCGGGGATATGACATTTGAAGTTTCTAAAGACCTTGATAAATACATTGTTTATAAGGGTTCAATTACGGTAAACGGAGTCAGCTTAACTGTTTCTAAAAATCAAAATAATACATTCGCTGTTGCAATAATCTCGCACACGTTAGAAAATACCAATCTTAAATATCTTAAAACAGGCGACCTTGTAAATATTGAAACAGATATTTTAGGACGGTATGTTGAAAAATTTTTATCAAGGCAAAATAATAATATTACGGAAGATTTTTTGAAAGAAAACGGGTTTATGTAAAATGGAAAACTTTAAATTCGATTCAATAGAAGATGCATTAGAAGATTTTAAAAACGGAAAAATGATTATCGTTGCAGACGATGAAGACAGAGAAAACGAAGGGGATTTAATCTGTTCGGGACAGATGGTTACGCCTGAAATTATAAAATTTATGGCAGAAAATGCAAAAGGACTTATCTGCCTTGCAATTGCGCCCGAGATTGCCGAAAAAATGAATCTGCCGCAAATGGTAGAACAAAACAGCGAGTCAATGAAAACAGCTTTTACGGTAAGCATTGATGCCGCAGAAAAATATGGTGTTACAACAGGGATTTCAGCATTTGACAGAGCAAAGACAATTGAAGTTTGCCTTGCACCTGATGCTCAACCGTCAGATCTTCGCCGTCCGGGGCACATGTTTCCATGTGTTGCAAGAAAGGGCGGAGTATTAACCCGTACAGGACATACAGAAGCCGTTGTTGATTTCGCAAGACTCTGCGGTCATATTCCGGCAGGCCCGATGTGCGAAATTATGGGTAAAGACGGACACATGGCAAAACGCGATGAACTCTATGAATTTGCACAAGAACATGGGATTAAATTTATCTCGGTTGCAGAATTAATTGCCTACCGCCTCAAATCCGAAAAAATAGTTACACGTGAAGCAGAAGCGCATCTCCCGACACAATTTGGCGAATTTGAAATTTACGGTTACGTAAACCATATTACGGGGCAGGAAAGTGTTGCGTTAGTAAAAGATGACGGTTCAGACAAAATTCCTATCATCCGCGTTCACAGTGAATGCCTGACAGGAGACATCTTCCACAGTCTCAAATGCGACTGCAATTATCAGCTCCACAGCGCTTTAGAAATGATTAATGAATACGGAAAAGGCGCCCTGATTTATATGAAAGGTCATGAAGGCAGAGGAATAGGTATTATCAATAAAATTAAAGCTTACCACCTTCAGGAAGAAGGACAGGACACAGTTGAAGCAAATATTTCACTAGGATTTAAAGCAGACCTTAGAGATTACGGCATGGGCGCACAAATTATAAGGGATTTAGGCTTTAATAACTTTAATCTAATAACTAACAACCCGAAAAAAATCATCGGTTTGAAGGGTTACGGGCTGACTGTTCATGATATAGTTAAAATACCCCCGTATATTAATAAGTATAATAAAAGATATATGGAAACAAAAAAAGACAAAATGCATCATATGTTGTAACAATAAGGAATTAGGAAATGCAAAAAGACAATACAAACTTTGAAGCACGATTATTAAGCGCAGATGACTATAAAGGCTTTGCAACAATATATAATGATTTTCGAGACAGAGCTTTTGATGAATATAATTTTGAGCTTGAACCTTTAGGTTTTGAAGATTTTGTTGATGCAGTTGAAAAAAAACTTATTGAATGTCTCGTTTTATTCGACAATACAATTCCTGTGGCATTTCTTGTATACACTACAGCAATATCAGAGGCTATAGAGTTAAATATAATCCACTCATTCAAAATGGAAAATATGATTGAGCGCGGCATGTATTTAATTAAAAAGTTTCTTGAGCTTACAAAATCCGAAAGGTACGATAAAGTTGTATGCTACCCGATGCTTGGTGAACAAAAAAATTTGATAGGTGATATTGCACGTTACGGATTTAAGTTTGTGGGAATTGCGGTATTAAGATTTATGATGTCCGGAACAAATTCACGTGATATATTAAATATTACTCAATTGTCTGAACTTGACAGCGACTACCGCCTTGTAGACTGGCAGGACAAATATTTTGAAGATGCTGTTGAAGTTGTTCAGGAGGCTTTTGAAACATCTGCTGATGCCTTGTTTGATCCGAGATTTAAAACTCCGGAAGGCACCAGAGATATAATGGATAAAATAGTAAATAATATTTATGCAGAATTCCTGCCGGAAGCAACAACCGTAATGCTTTATAACAATATTCCCGCCGGATTTTGTTTCATGAACCTGACAGGCGGAAGAATTGCAAATATCCCGATTGTTGCAATAAGAAAAGAACATCAGGGAAAAGGACTGTCCAAGCACATGCTGAAAAAATCCGTTGAATCTCTTATCCACATGGCAGACAACGGCGAACGCCCGATTACGGAAGTTAATACCACAACCGAAACAAATAATTTTCAGGCGCTGAAAATGTACCGGCATCTCGGATTTAAAGAAGATTACAATTATCCTCAGGCATATCTTCCGGTAAAAGATTAGCAGCAGGTCTATCATTAAATAAATTTGCAACCATAGCAAATATTGACCCCGCAATACTTTGTCGTATTAAACAATTAAAACAGGGGATTAAAATCAATATAATAGAAAATATTGCAAACGCAATGGGACAAACACCGGCCGAATTTTTGACAGAATTTGAGAAAACTGAATTATGAACAGCATATTAGATGTTCTGTTATCCGACTTTTTATCCTTTAAATAAATCTTTCACACTGAATTTGCCTAAATTTTCTTTATGAAACTGTACAAATTTTTTTAAAATCGGATTTGTACTATGGCGAACAGATTTTTTTTCAGTCTTTTCGTCAGCTTTTATTTCATTAGAAATTACGGTAAATTCTCTCTTATCCATAAAATAATTATACCTCTTTATATATTTATAAAAAAGTTTGTTAAGCAAAAATTGACTTTTTTATAAATAAAAAGCCTATAGTTTTACATATTGTAATATTTTAAATAAGCATATTTATATAACAGCCGGAATTACTGCCTGTAATCCAATTAATCATATTCTTTATTTGTCTTCTGCAAATGCATTATTTTATGCAGAAAATCTCCGCGGTTTACCGGAATTTATCGGAATAATCATTGCCGACTGTTTTGGATTTTTATTGAAAAGTCCATTTAATTTTTTTAAAACACCTTCTTGCAAATTTGCACCAAGAGTATTAACTCTTTGGTTTTGTCGCTTGTTATTTATCCTTAACCTTTTTGCAGCCTTCTTTTTATCACCTTTTAAAGGCTGAAAAGCTGCTTCTTTGTTATATGCCTCCTGCATTTGAGGTGTTACTGTTTCATCAAGTGCTTTAGAAACAAAATTTCTTTCATTTGCATCCAAATGTTTTATATCAATGTCTTGTTTTTTCGGCTTTGCGGTTACTTTAGGTTCAGAATGGACGGCTGGTGTTGGAACAGCAGGTTTGGCAGAAACAGATGTTGTATCTTTCGCAGATTTATTAATAACCCTTTCAGACTGATTTACTGCTTGTTTTACGGTTTTTTGGACATTTTTATTTTTGCCGAATAAGCATCCTATACCTATAACCGCAAGTCCGGCCAACGCAGCAAGAATATATGTTTGAGAATTATAGAGAGCTTCATTTTTATATTTGGAGTGGACAATATTATTATTTGATGTTGTTCTCAAACGCGGTACAGCAGATTCAAAACTAACTTTTTCAATCATAATAAACATCCTTTCCTTGTTACAGAAAATTTTTTAAAGAGTTGAATAAAATAATAAACTATAAGTTAATAACCTTGACACACAAAATATATATTAAGATATTATATCGAAAAACAACAAATTTTTAAAGATATAAACACTAAATCTTTACAATTGCAGTTTTGCAATTCTTATATTTAAAGCAGCTTCCAAATCTACACCGCTTAATATTTCGGAAATCAAATCATTTGGGTTCAAATCGTTTTTATTAAAATGCGGAAGTATTCCCAGAATTTTTACATCTGTATATTCTTCAATTAATCTTGGGAGCAGTTTGATATCAGAACTTTCGGTATGTTCGGGGAAATTTGTTAAAATTATACCGCGCAGAATTATTCCTTTTTCTTTTGCATGATTTACGGTTAAAAGAATATTGTTTATATCTGTACTTGAAGCTGAAACAATAAGAAGCAAAGGCAGGTCAAGAATTTTTATCAAATCTTCTTCCAGAAAATTTTTGCCAAGAGGTGATGCAAGGCCTGATATTCCGTCAACAACAAGCAGTTCATACATATCTTCAAGCTTTTGATAATCACTTAAAATATCATTTTTTTCAATTATAATACTCTCTTTTGCTGCTGCAAGAAGAGGATTTGATCTGTCTTTAAGAAGATAGGTAAAATAAGTTTTAATATACGGATCCACAAATTTTACATAAGCAAGATCCGGAGACTGAATAAATCCGTTTTTTTCAATCACCCCGGTTTCTACAGGCTTATACACTGCGGTAGAATATCCCAAACTTTGCATAGTAGCTGTAAGTCCCGCAGTAACGAAAATTTTATCGGAATTTTTATCCGCACCTGTAACAAATAGTTCCAGCATAAACTAATATTATCACGCCGAAAGCTTTATTGTAAAGTTTATTATTTTTTAAAGATAGAGAGGATTAATTGCTGGACAAAGAGAAAAAAATCATTATAATTAAAGCTATGGCAGATTTAAATTTGGGGCATTTAATATCAAAATTTGTAAACTATCAGGCAGTCAACGCTCAAAGACAAGCCGCCTCAAATAAACCTGCTCCAGGCTCTTTTTCTCCGGCGCCGCAACCGGCAGCACCTGCATCAGGGGCTTCTCAGAGTGCTGTTTACACAAGACAAACAGCAAACATGGCCGGAATAGACCAGTCTGTTTATGTTAAAGAAATGATGAATCTGCCAAAAAATTTGAATGAACTTTTATATATTCTGCAAAAAAATATTACCCTTGCCCAATTTAACCAGCAGTTTGCAAGGCAAATAACAATGCAAAAAAATTCTCTATCCCAGACGCAGGCGCAAATTCTTGCTCAATTACAGGGGATGTCGCTTACAGAAGCTCAAAATATGCTCCTCACAGGCAACAAAATGGCGCTATACCAGCTGCAAAACTCAATCAGAAACCTTGCAATATCTTCAAACGGTTTGATAAATCTTTCTGAAATTGCATCACTGATACAGGCAAACGGGAAAGAGGCTGTTGCAAAACTTATAACCGCTATGGCAAATTCTGCAAAACTCGGAATTACAGATTTAACCCAGATGAAAGAGACCGCAAAATTAATAAATGCAAGCATTGCAGCAGCATCACAAAATGATTCAGCCCAGACAATGAAACTTCTTATGCTTTTATATCTTCCCTGGCTTCCGCTTCAGGAAGGTGTAGGTTTTGATCTGGAAATAGAAGCAGGCGAAAACTCTGACGGCTCGGACAGTATTCTTGTTATAACAATAACAACTTTGAACTATGGAACTGTAACCGCAACTTTAATTCTTGAAAGCTCAAATTCTGTACACGTCAATATTGAATGCGTGAAAGAATTCCCTAAAGAAGAACTTTTGATGCGTATAGAAGGAGATGAAAAACATTATTCAATGGAGTCTGTTGTATCTTTTGAAACTTCGGCGCAAACAACTGTTAATGATACTCAGGAAAAACCGCAGGCGAAAATAAATATGAGTAACACCAATGAAATTAACCCCTACCTGCTTTTGATGTCTCACACAATAATAAGACATGTTATAGAAATTGACAAAAATAGCTCAAAAGGTGTAATATCTCATATAGATTAAGCTTAAATTATATACAACGGGATTGATTTGCAAGGAGGATAAAAGAAAATGAAATTTTTACACGTAATGATCAGAGTAAAGAACATTGATGAATCTATGAAATTCTACACAGAACTGCTCAATCTTAACAGAATAGGAGAAGTGCAGCTTGATGACAGCACTTTGTACTATATCAGCGATGAAGATGGCCAAACCCAAATTGAGTTTACTTACAATAAAGAAACACCAAAAGAAGGTTATAAAAACGGCAACGCATTCGGACACCTTGCTTTTGAAACAAGATCAATGAAAGAATTCACTGAAAGAATGGAAAAATTCGGTTACAAATATCTATATGAACCTTATTTTATGCCCGAAATTAATATGTATATTGCATTCTTGAAAGATCCTGACGGAAATGAAATAGAAATTATGGCAAAAGAGTAAAAACAGGGATTAATCCCTGTTTTTTTATAAAAGTTCAAGACTTGAAAGCTTCTGGCTGATTTCGTTCATCAAATTGACATCATCAGTCTGCCTTGCATAAGTTTGAGCTTTTGATAAAAGACCTATAGCCTTTGAGACATTGCTGTGCTCTACCATAATATCGGCGGCTTTTGTATAATACTGTGCTGTCTTTAACGGTGATTCCGCATCAGCGTAATGTTTTACTGCTTTTGAATAAGATTTTAATGCCTTTTGTGAATCGCCGAATTTTTCGTAAGCATCACCCATACTTGACAAGACAAAGCCTTTTACTTTTGAATTGTCAGTTTGGGAAGCAAGATCATCAGCTATTGAATAATATTCTATAGCTTCATCTTCATACATATCAGTGAATATATTACCCATTTTAGTCAATGAAGTTGACTGGGCTGCAAGATTTTCTGCCTCGCCTGCAAAAGATATGGAGTTAAAATAATGGTCAAGAGCAGGCTCAATCTGGTTCACATCATCATAAATCTGTGCCATTGAGTAGTGTGCTTTTGTTTTTACATTGTTATCAGTCGTATTCTGCAATGACTGATTGTAACTTGTCAAAGCCTGTGCGTAATAATCATGATCATCATAAATTCTGCCGACTTCATAGTAAATTTTTGATTTTGTTTCTGTATCACCGACTTCATCTGCCCTTTGCAATGCTTTTTGAAAAGCTTCTATTGCTTTCTCCGGCTGATTTGCATAAGCAAGTTTTTTGGATTGGATAAACAACGATTTTAATTCTTTATCCTGTGGAACGAGAGAAACAACTTTTGCATTTGTTTCAATCTCCTGTTGGACCGGTTCTTTTACAGTATCATGAACAGAAGTTTTATTTTCAGTCTTTTCTTCTTTTTGAACACTGCCTTCAGGGAATTTTACCAGAAATTGAGGGTTAATGTCATCTTCGTTATATTTAAAATTAATCTGCTGTAAAAACAGTGCATCAACCCAGTTTTCAACGACTTTAGAATCTTTGTTCAGGGTCTCTGAAATATAACCGTCAAGGATAGATGATGCGTTTTTCAAATTTGATTTAATAAGTTTTGTATTGGGGTTATTTTTTTTAACCTGAGATTCAATTAAAGATAAATAGCCGTTCACTTCTTCTTTCAAATCATCAGGGGTGCCTATGGCGGCTGCGGTATTTCTAAAATCTTTAAGAATTTGTGCAATATTAATAACCGTACTTCTGCCAGATAAAGTTTTTGTCGGAGCAATTTCCTGTGTTTGAACATTTGTCTGCGGGGCAGTGCGAACATTTCTTGCCTGAGCCTGACTTTGAATTTGTGAACGCATCTGACGCCAGTCAACCTGCTCACCGTTATTATTTAGCTGCTGATAGGCATAAGAGGGTTTTCTTTGCTCTACATATTGAAGGCCTTTGCTTTTGGAATTTTCATCAGCCCGCTCCTCACGCTGAGCAGCAGAAGACGCGTTTTGTTCTTCGTCCTGTTTTCTTTTAACAAGACTCCTCCCGTCTTTATTCAAATATGGACGTTGAAATATACCGTTTAACACAAATTCTACCCTCTGGTATTTTAACTATATACTAAAACCTGCTATCCTGCGTCATACTTCCGTATGAAATCTACACATTTTATTTAAGGTTTTTTACGATAAAGTCAAAACATGATATTATATTTATATGGAAAAGATTTTTTTAAAGACATCGGATGGGATAAAACTTGCTCTTAATCATTACAAGACAGAGCATAAAGATGTTTTAATTATTGTACATGGCTGGTTTATGACAAAAGACAGCAAGGCTTTTTTAAATCTGGCTGAAGATTTTTCAAAATATTATGATGTAATTACTTTTGACTGCAGAGGACATGGCAAAAGTTCAGGATTTTACACATTTACAAGCAAAGAACCGATTGATTTAAAAGCCGTTATTGATTATGCCAAAAAACAATATGAAAAAATTTATCTTGCAGGATTTTCACTCGGAGGGGCGCTCGTATTAATTCACAGCGCACTTTATAACGATATTGATAAAATCATTGCTGTTTCAGCGCCTGCTGATTTTGATAAAATAGAAAATCAGATGTGGAAAAAAGAAGCCTGGCTTCCTACTCTAAAAAAATGTGAACCCAAACGCTGGTGTTCTGTACGTCCGTCGTTTATTTATCTTATGATGCGTCCTAAAATTAAGCCGGTTGAGATTATAAAATATGTAAAAGCGCCGACTCTTTTTATTGCAGGTAAAAAAGATCCGACAGTGCATCCCTGGCATACAGAAAAACTTTATAAAGAAGCGGTTTGCGAAAAACGATTTGAGCTGTTTGACGGAATTCATGCAGAAGATTTGTACCTTGATGAGCCTGAAAAATTTGTGAATATATGTATTAATTGGCTGCACCCTCTCCCAAACCCATCTCCCGATAGAGGCGAATTATAAGTGTTTAATCGGCTAAAATTACCATTTCGCAATTTTTGCAATCAAATTGCAAGGGATATTTCTGCCCCCTCTCATCAATAAGAAAAAGTTTTTTAGGAGATTTGCACATATTAAACGCGAATTTCAGACAGTGCTTTGTCCGCATCAGCTCTATTCCTTCTTTATAAAGGGATTGAGAGCGCAGAGCGGTGGAGGGATTACTTTCAAAAGACATTTCACTAACTTCGCATCCGCAGTTTTCGTAAAAACTTTTTGCTTCTTTATTATGAATATTCGCTCTGTAATCAAGTTTTTTTATCGGATATTCAGCATATTTAAGCGGTTTTTGAATTTCACGTTTGTAATTTTTTAAACGTTCAGCCATTAACAAATCAAGGATATTACGGCGGAGTTCATTAATCTTTGAAACAGGCATAAAGGCTATATCGCCGGTAATTTCAATATCTTCAGCATAAAAATCGCTTTCTCCTGTTTTTCTAAGCTGATTTACAAAATTTTCTTTCATTTTATCGGGATTTTTAGGCGGTTCACCTACCTGTAATTCAATTACAACAGAATTTTCATCTTCATCAACAGCTTTCAAAATTCCGTTAGAGTAAATAAATCTCACGCCTATTTTGCGTTTTGTTTTAGAATTTTCAAGCTGTTTTTCAAATCGGCTGTCAAAATTTCTGTAAACATCCAATCCTACCGCAATCCCATCCATTTTATTCGGGTAAATTTTATTTCCTTCCACCTTGTTAACAAGACAACCCTGTCCGTTGAAATACAATCCGTCCTGAGGGTTTATTCTGATACAAGCTTGACCTCCTGCCTTCTTGCCTTTCTGCCATTCGATTTCAAAGTAATCCCTGCCGACATGAGTAATTTTACCAAGCTTCTCGCCTAAAGACTTCGGACTGTCAAAATTATATATACACTCTACCTCCCTTGAAAAAGGGAGGGGGACCGCATCAGCGGTGGAGGGATTTTTACGACCGTCTAAAAAATAATCCGTAAACCCTCTGTTAAAACTCTTTTTCACATCAGGTTCAAAATCTAAAAATACCTTGCCTGAAGATGTTTTTTGTGCAAGTTTGTCAATCTCGCGCCTATAATAAGCTACAACATTTTTTACATAATTTTCATCTTTAAGCCGCCCCTCTATCTTGAAAGATTTAACACCTGAATCAATCAACTCCTTCAAATGTTTTGACGCATTAAAATCTTTCATACTCAAAAGATATTTATCTTTAGCAATTATGTTTCCTTTATCGTCAACAAGTGTATATTTTTTACGGCAAGCCTGCGCGCATTCGCCTCTGTTTGCCGAACGTCCGCCGATATAATAACTCAAATAGCACTGCCCGCTGTAAGAAACGCATAATGCGCCATGTATAAATGTTTCAATCTCAATAGCACCCTCTCCTATCCTTCGGACATCCTCTCCCGGGAGAGGACTACAAATATTTTTAATTTGTTCAACAGACAATTCTCTTGCAAGAATTACCCGCGAAACACCAAGTTCTTTAAAAAATTTTACCTTTTCTAATGTTCTATTATCGCACTGAGTGCTTGCATGAAGAACTATCGGAGGAAGTTTGCCGTCTATTGCAAGCTTGAAAATCCCCATATCCTGAACAATTATTGCATCAACTCCGATATCGTAAAGTTTTTGGATTAATTCCTGAGCCTCAACAAGTTCATTATCAGTCAAAATAGTGTTAACTGTAACATGGACTTTTACATAAAACCTGTGGGCGTAATCAACGATTTCTTTGATATCTTCAAGAGAATTCGGAACTTTTTTGCGCGCACCAAAGTTTGACGCTCCAATATAAAGGGCATCGCATCCTGAATTTATAGCTGCTATTGCTGTCTTTTTATCCTTTGCAGGCGCTAAAAGTTCAACTTTCTTCATAAAAATTATTATAAAACAAAATTTTTTCTTGTAGTATAATAAAAAATGCAGACATTTTTTAGAAAGAAAAGAAATGATATCTCCCATAACATTCAAAGCAAATACCCTGAATACTTACTGTGCAAAGAAAGATTCCAGCTCTATGGAAGGTCTGAAAGCTAAACCTGCGCCAAAAATCAATCCAGTAAATGCCGGTTTAAAAACGACCGCTGCCTGGTTTGGATTCGGCATTGTCTTGGACAGAGTTGTAAGTTTCGCGGGAAAATTTTTGAAAACTAAACCTCTTGCTACATCTTTTATCGCAAACGGAGTCATAGCAGCAGGTGCGGGGGCATATACTTATATTACTGTTAAGTCAAAAAAATAATAATAAAGCCTCTGATTTTCACAGAGGCTTTTAATTTTTAATAACTTAATAATAAATTTTAAAATATCTACAATGGTTTTACGGAATTTCTGTAAATATTTTCGACAACATCTCTGCTGTTTCCTGACGGTGCAATATCAATCAAACCGCCGAGCGACGGAGTTGAATATACAAGATCCGTCAGTTTTTCAACATCAGCATCAGTGAACCCTTCATCTGTTAATTTTTCTTTTACATCAACAGAGAAAAGCCAATCCTGAACTTGTTTTGCAGCCTTATCAGCTTCTGACGGCTCACCTGTTAAACCGGGCGCAATCGGTGCCAAAATTTCAGACAATACATGCGGTCTGTCTTTGTAAATAGTTTTAATTACAGCAGGCAAAAGAATTGCAAGTCCAAGACCATGTGCAAGTTCAGGTTTTACAGCACTCAACGGATGTTCAAGAGCATGCGTGTAGTGCAACAAACCGTTATCAAAGCTTACACCGCCCATCATTGCAGCATAAGCAAGATAATAACGGGCTTCTAAATCGTCAGGATTTGCAATAGCTTTGGGCAGATATTTTGCAACAAGCTCGATTACCTGTTTTGCAAGCGAAATTGAATAAGGTGAAGCGACTTTTGATGTTGCAGCCTCAATTACGTGATTAACAGCATCTATTGAAACATATCTTGTCTGTTTTGGAGACAGTTTTGTCATAAGCTGAGGATCATCAATTGCAAACATCGGATAAATACAATCATAAGCAATTGCCGGTTTGAAATTCTTTTCAAGGTTTGTTACAACAGCAAATCTGTTTGTTTCTGTACCCGTTCCATGCGTCAAATTGATAGACACAATCGGTGCTGCCTTTTCAGGAGTAAATTCAAAATCATATAATTCTTCAGCAGTTTTTTCAGGATATTCCAGAAGAATCGCAACTGATTTCCCTGCATCTGTCGGAGACCCGCCGCCGATTGCAATAACCGCTTTTGCGCCGAAATCTTTTGCAAGTTTTGCAGCATCATTAACATGATGCGTATTCGGGTTCGGAGTTACCTCAGCGTAATTTACGTATCCAATACCGTTATCTTTCAGCGCTTTTTCAACATAATCCCAGGCACCTGTTGCTTTATATGCATTTCTGCCTGACATTACGATAACTTTATCAATGCCTTTATCTTTTAAAACACGCGCGATATCATCAATTTTTTTGATAGCACCGACACCAAAATAAACAGTTGTTCTTGTGCGGATTTCTTTAACTTCGTTAATGTTAATATCCTTTTCCCACATAATAAACTCTCCTTTCTTAACTCAATCACATTATAAGTTATGAAAAAAGCAATTGCAAGCGGGTGCAAATACATTTTATATATGATTTCTTTTTCAAAGAAAAACGATATATTATTAAATAAAAGGGTAAGCCCTGAATATCATATCCATACTTCTACGGCACAAACTTCAAATTTGCAAAACCGATAGAAGAAAGGAGGTGATAAAAATGGTTGTAAATACAGAAGAACTAGCAATAATTCTTATAATACTGCTAGTTCTAACAACCAAATAGGGGGCTTTTAAAGAGAGGACTGCAATCCTCTCGCCCTTTTCTTATATTATAAACTATTTTTCAAAAATTTCAAGTGCTGTTATTTTATCTTTTTAAACTCAATTTCATATCCGAGAACACCGGCAAGAAACTGGACTTCATCATACTTCATAGTTCCTTTGTTTAATTTTTGAGAAATTCCATCGGCACTAAATTTTTTATCGGAAACTTTGTTTGCCATCTCCGCTAATTTTTTAATAGTTACAGCCTCATTCAATAATAATATTCTTAAATCTTTATTTATACCCATTACATTAATTATAGCTTTAATAATATTTTATTGACAAATAAAAATATATTTGTTATTATTAACGTATATTTTATCGTATAAACTTATTTATATACGTTGATTTTAAAGAAAGGATAATCATGCTCACCTCAGAGTAAACAAAGTTCTCTATGATGCAATGACACATACAGAAATAAGCACCTGCTGTGATTATCTTTCTCTGCTTGAACTGCAGCACAAATCCATTGACAAAATTACAGAACTTTTTTGAAATATTCAATTGTATTCATTAATCCGTCACGTACCTGAACAGTTGGTTCATAACACAATTTTTCTTTTGCAAGAGTCAGGTCAGGACGTCGTTTACAAGGATCATCCGACGGCAGAGGTTTAAACACAATTTTTGAATTTGAATTAGCAAGCTCGATAATCATTTTGGCAAGCTTCAAAATTGTGTATTCACCGTCATTTCCTATATTTACGGGTCCCATAAAGTCTTCGGCATTCATCAAATCAATCATTCCGCGAACTAAATCATCAACATAACAAAATGAACGGGTTTGCGAACCGTCTCCGTAAATTGTTATATCATCATTTTTTAACGCCTGAATTATAAAATTTGATACAACACGTCCATCGTTTAGCGCCATCCGCGGGCCATAAGTGTTAAATATTCTTATAATTCTTATATCAACATTATGCTGCCTGTGATAATCCATCATTAGCGCTTCTGCTACACGTTTACCCTCGTCATAACAGCTTCTAAGTCCTATAGGATTAACATTACCCCAGTAATCTTCTTTTTGAGGATGCATCATAGGATCGCCGTAAACCTCGCTTGTTGAAGCCTGCAAAATTCTTGAATGTGTTTCATCAGCAAGATCCAACATATTAGTAACACCGATTACATTTGTTTTAATAGTTTTTATTGCATTATACTGGTAATGAACAGGACTGGCAGGACAGGCAAGGTTATAAATTTGGTCAACTTCAAGAATTATCGGCTCAATAATATCATGTCTTATGAGTTCAAATTCCTTATCATCCATAAGATGTTCAACATTTTTTCTAGAACCGGTAAAAAAGTTATCAAGACAAATTACATGGTTACCCTGTTCAAGGAGTTTTTCGCATAAATGTGACCCGATAAAACCGGCCCCGCCTGTTACTAAAATATTTTTCATATCAATCCTCGCTTTTATACAACTATTTTAGCATAAACAAAGGAAAACTCCCGTCGAAAAGACGGGAGAAGGAATGAAAGTTAAGCTTAGCCGCTTGAAACGCGGCGCGCTTATCTTTAGTATGAAAGTTTTTAGGAGCCTGCAAGGCAGGCGTATTTAGAAGGTAGGAAGATAGGCTATTTGGCAGACGGAGGACCGGAGGTCAGGATGGCAAGCGGATTTAGAGGGTAAGAAGGTAGGAAGATAGGAAGGTAGGCTATTTACAGTAAAAGGCTTATCTTCATACCCTCCTACCCTCTTAGCTTCTGCTAACCCTCTCCACAGCCCTCCCCATTCGGGGAGGGGGAGCGTTAACTTTTAATTGTCAAGGTACAATTCCTTCCCTGGATAGGGTTGGATGGGGGTGCAATTTGTTTATTGACATTTAGGATTGTTACCCACCCCTGCCCAATCAGGGAGGGGGAGCGTGCCGCTCCACCCTCCAAATGGGTTTTGGCTTAGAGTATTACTTGATTTTTGCTTCTAATTTGTCAAGACGGGCTTTTAGTTCTTGATTTTCTTTTTTTAATTGAATATTATCCTGCTGCACCTGTTTCAACAAAGTTTGAAAATTGGTTAACTGATTTATAATGTTTATCATTCTTGCATCTAAATCTTTTATAGCATTCAACATAGTAAATAAAATATATTCTTTACGTATCGCAAGAAAGCCTGCCAAATCATTTTCAACCGCTTCAGGATAAAGCTTTTGTAAATCTTGAGCAATTATACCGACATGAGACCTTTTCCTTTCATCTTGTTTAAATGTAAAATTAAATACCTTCAGTTGGCGGATTATATCTAATCCTTTTGTATTTTCAGAACCTATATATTTCAAACGACGATCACTTCTGAAAGAGGTAATAAGTGAATTACCTATATATACATTGTCGTCCGAACCCGCGTTAGGTGCACCAATAAATACAGAATTAGGAGTAGTAGCACTATACACACCAGTACCAGCTCTATAACCAATACAAACAGAATTTGCTCCAGTTACATTACCACAGGATTCTGTGCCTATAGCTACAACATTGCCTTCATTAGCATTAAGTGTTACATTTGTCCCTATAGCAATAGAACTATTTCCAACTGCAGTTGGCTGATAACCAATTGCTACTGATCTGTCGCCTTCAGTTTGTGAGCCAATACCTATAGAAATAGAATCCTCTCCTATAGCTCTTGCCTGAGTTCCTATAACAGCTGCACCAGCAGCAAATGAGCGTGTATCATAGCCGATTGCAAGTGATTGACCATCAGTCTCGGCGAATGCATTATTACCTATAGCGATTGAATGAAGATATTTTGCTCTTGCTGAATTACCTATAGCAATAGCACCTTGCTTAATAGAAATAGGATAAGACACATCCTCTCCAACAGCAGAAGCATTTACTCCAATTGCGATTGAACTTAATTTATCAGAAGTTGCACCGTTTCCTAAAGATATTGCTCCTTCAGATGAAGCCTTTGCAACAGCACCTATTGCTATTGCATTATTAATAGTATGAGTACCATCATCTTCTGCTCCGGCAAAGGCTTCTCTACCTATGGCTATACTATTCTCACCGTAAGCTTTGGCCAAATATGGACCTATGGCTAAAGAATAATCTCCATGCGCCTCTGATTCATCACCTATAGCGACGGAAAATTGATTGGAGGCAAGTGTCGCGCGGCCTAATGCTATGGAACTGTCGCCCGCGGCTTGGGATGAAAAACCTATAGCGGTTGAATTAGAGCCAGTGATACTGCCGTCGGAAATTGAACCGGCATGAGCAGCAGCTCCTAGGGCTATGGAATTCGTTCCAAAAGCAGTTGTTGCGTTAACTGCTTCGCTTGAATATGTACCTGCACCTATTGCTATTGATTTCTCTGATTGAGCTGATGAAAATGAGCCGATAGCAATTGTGCCTCTTGGCGTCCAGCCACTACTATTGGCTTCACCAGGTAGCCTCCAGTTTGAATGACTACCGATTGCAATATTGTTATGACTTGAATTCGTCATATCAGATAGAGCATTTCTGCCGATAGCTGTATTATGGTACCCCGATGTATTTGATTGCATTGAGCCTGAACCTATGGCAACATTGCTGGTGCCATCTGTATTAGATGTCAAAGAATTAAAGCCGATCGCGGTGTTATCATTACCTGCGTTTATATTTCTTAACGCATCTATACCTATACTTGTGTTACGTACACTGGTTTCTTGAGCACTTGGACGGGTATTGCTTAAATATAAATTATTTCTTTTGTCAAAACTTAAGCGGCCCAAAATTGATGCACCCTGTTTAAATAAAATATGGCTGAAAGTGCTGTTGTCTGCTACATTGATTAGTAACTTGGTATCGGCATCATCGCCGGTTGTGTCGTGCTGCCCGATTAATGCCACCTGCTGTTCGCCAGCGCCAAAATACGCATCTGACCCGTTCGTTGAATAGCGCCAGGGTGATGAATAATCTGATTTGTTACGCGTTGTCATTACAGGCGCCATGGCCGCCAAAATGATACTCATGATTAACATCACAACCATCATCTCCGCTAGCGTAAATCCGCTCTTTTTACAACGGCTGAATAACCCGAAACTATTGGCAGGAGTGCTTAGAGTGCCCCCTCCCCGATGTTTACATTTCTTAATACTGTTTCCATGCTTCCACTCCTTTTTTGGTCTACATGTTTTATTATATAATATTTTTTTATTTTTTCAAGAGTTGTAGCCGAATTTAAAATACAAAATTAATACATCTTGCTTTTTTTTACTTAATAATTAAAATAAAAAGTATGAAAAAATTTTTAGCGGTTTTATTAATAATGCTTTTAGGACTAAGTGTTTATGCAGATGCAGAGCATGAACAGATTTACAGGGATTTGGAAGTTCCTGATTTTTCATATATTCATGATATTGATCCGGGTGAAATGTACGATATGCAGCATACATCGTGGTCTCCGTATCCTCTTTTCAGGCTTACATCGCCTCTGTACTTCAAAAATATTACGATAGAGCCTGGGTATTATCTTTTAACACCAAGAGAACACGAAGGGAACTGGTACATACTTTTTAAAGAAGCCGGAAAAGTTAAATATATAATCCCTGCATACAACAGAGAAATTGTTCCAATGGGATTTTATGATGCAAATCTTCCAAAAGCTAAATTAACTCCGTCGCAAAAATTTCATGTTAAACTGCTTGACTTTGTCGGCAAATATGTAAGAAGTTCGCAAAGAAAACCTGCCCCGCAAACATACCTTGAAACAACAGATCTGGAAAATAATTTTATTTCTCTTGTTGTTTACTGGGGGAATTTCAGATATTATATGATTCTCAGGACAATCAGCCTGTAATAAAAAAATGCCGTAACAATGGATTATAACTGTAACGGCATTTTATAATTATAAATATTTAAAAAAACTTTAAGCTTATAAATCTTCGTCAGAATCTTCATCTTTCTTGAATTTATCAAGAACCATGGAAGCCATTTCTTTTGCAATAATTTTCTGTGTATCTGCAGGACAGTTCTGAAGCATATTCATCGCAGTTCTAAGTGTACTGTCAATATCGTACCAGCGCCCTTTTCTATTGTCATCAAGTCCTGAGCCTACGGCATTTATAATATCTTCTACAGCTTCAAATTTTTCATCTTCAATATTATGCTCAATAATAATTTTAATAAGATTTAATGCAATTCTGATTTGCGTTTCATCATCAGATTCTTCAAGAGTTTTTACAGCCTGAGATAAAACCGGATCTTTGTCATACCAGCGTCTATGCTGATTTGTGTATTCTTCTTTCATAATGCCTCTCCTTATAATCCTTTAAACTGATAAAATTATTATGAAGAATTTTTTAATTTATGTCAAGTGTTCAGCCCTGTTTAAAAGTAACTCCTTTATTTCCTTTAGGATATTCCCATCCAAGAGAACAGCTTTCACAGGCTATTCTGCATGCACCGCATTCAAGACAATTCTCAAAATTTACTATAAGTTTTTGTTTACTATCGTCCCACTCATAAACACCTGCAGGACAAATCACTGTACAAATTTTGGATTTGCATACCCTGCATAATTCCTGAACAGGCTTGAGATGAGATTCTGTGTCAGGTGTGTATTTTACAGTATATAATTTATCTTCTAAATCACTCATTTTAAAATACTCCATAACAATTTGACAGCCGCCCACGCATCTTTGAATAAATCTGACAATTTTCTGTCAGTAAATATACTTTTTATAAATTTATGATATTTTTCGCGTTTTGGCACACTGTCAACAGATGTAAACATTTCAAAGAAAGAATTAATTTTTTGTGGATAGTAGCCTAAGAATTCCTCAGATCTTTCACCTATACCGCTCATCAAATCTTTATAGGTACGCAAATCTTTTATAATAAAAGAATTTTCAAGTTCTTCCTGATAATGCGAAAGAGCATTTTCTGAAAAATCTTGTTTACCTAAAGCTATTACTGCTGTCTCACCTGCAATTTTTCCAGAAATCATGGCAAGATTTGTACCTTCCCAGTGCATATTGTTCACAAACATAGCAGCATCACCGCAAACCATAACTCCTGCCCCGAAAAGAAGCGGAACTTTTTTATATCCTCCTTCCGGGATTAAATGGGCCGAATATTCTAGAAGCTCACCGTCTTTTATTAAAGGTTCAATTTCAGGATGTTTTTTAAGTTTGTCTAAAAGCTCGTAAGGCTTTAAACCTCTTTCAATAAGTTCGCTCAATGTGACCCCAAGCCCTATGCTGATAGAATTTTTGTTTGTATACATAAATCCTAAACCAAGCATTCCAAGCATAGGTCCGCCAAAAATTTCATAAATACAACCTTCATCGCTATTTACATGAAATCTGTCGTTTATTTTTTCTTCCGGAAGCTTTATAACCTCTTTAACACTCAATGCAACATCTTCAGGCTTCAAATTTCCTCTAAGCCCTATTTGTTTTGCAAGCAGAGAATTTACACCGTCTGCAAGAACAACAATATCCGCATAGTAATCTTCTAATTCAGTTCTGACGCCTTTTACAAATCCGTCGGCAACAATCAATTCACGAACAACTGTTTCTTCAACAAGAATTACACCTTCTTTTTTCGCTTCTTCTGCCATCCAGCGGTCAAATTTTCCTCTTATTACCGTATAGCTTTCAGGAACTTCATAATTTTTCTTATAAGAAATAACAGTTGCATCATTTTCTCCTAAAAGTGCATATTTATGCTCAATATTTTTACGTTCAAGAGGGGCAGTCTTTTCAAAATCAGGAAAAATTTCACGTGTCGGCTGAGCATAAATAGCTCCGCCAAAAACATTTTTGCTTCCTGAAAATTTTCCGCGTTCAATCAGAACAACTTTTTTGCCTGCACGTGCAATTGTAACAGCGCATGATATTCCCGCAGGCCCGCCTCCTACAACTATAACCTCTGTTTTATTTCCCTGATTTTCCATAAAAGCTCCGGCTCAATTATACAATAAAACTATACACCAAATTTTATTCATTGTAAAATAGTTAATATGATTATAACAGCAGGCAGGTTTAAAGGACAAAAAATTACAGCACCGGATAAAAATATTACAAGGCCGACACTTTCAAAGGTGCGAATGAGTATATTTAATACATTGCAGTCAATGATAAATTTTGAAGGAAGCTCATTTCTTGACATGTTCGCAGGTTCGGGGATTATGGGACTGGAAGCACTCTCAAGAGGTTTTGAGCAGATTGTGTCAATCGAAAAAAATCCAAAAGCTTTCCAGATAATAAAATCAAACTTTAAGCGATTTTCACCCCCGCCCAAACTTATTACAGGTGACAGTTTAAAAATTACTCCGTCTTTACAAGAAAATTTTGATGTAATATATATTGACCCTCCGTATTTTTCAGGTATTTACGAACAAAGTCTTGAAGCAATCAAGAATATTTCAAACGGAATTGTCATCTTAGAACACGTTACTGATATTGATTTTAAAGACTTTGAACCTATAAAACAAAAAAAATACGGTGATAAATTCATAACTTTTTTAAAAAAAATTGAAAGAGTTTAAATCAGTTAATTGACAAATATTTCAAGACAAAACAAAGCCCGTTTAAAAAACGGGCTTTGTTTTCCTACTTTAAATTGATTAGTCAAACACGTAATCAATAATAGCAGCTTCTCTTGCACGTTTAATTGCTGTAGCAATCATTCTCTGGTGTTTAGCACAATTGCCTGTAATTCTGCGCGGAATAATTTTTCCGGCTTCAGTCAGGTATCTTTTCAATTTTGCTGCATCTTTGTAGTCGATTGCTTCAACTTTATCAGCGCAAAGACTGCAATTTTTACGTTTTTTCTTTTCATCGTTGTTTTGTCTTGCCATTTTGTGATTTAGCCTTTCTAGCCATTTTTTTATTTTGTACTGTATTAAAATTGGAGGGTCAGAGGTTCAGAAGGCATGAAGTCAAGCGATTATCAGTTTATACCACGTACTTGCACCTTCATAAAAAACCGCTTATTTTATTCTTGGAACAACAGTTCCTCTTTAGTTTAGACTGTACAAGTTTTGTACAACACCTGTGTGGCGGGAGGAGCGGCATGCTCATCTTTAGCCATAGCCTCAAAGATTTATACAACCCCTGAATAGCGGGTGGAGCGGCACGCTCCCCTAAAAAGGAATTTCGTCCTCGTTAATCAGCTCGTTTGACAGGTCATCTGATTCAAATTTAACGATTTCTTCTGTGCCGAATTTTTGGTTTGCCGGAGCAGATGCACCTTCACCCAATCTTTCGATTGTATTTGCATCAATCTCATAAATTCTTCTTTCAGTACCGTCATCTGATTTTACGGTAGCTGTCTGAAGTCTTCCTTCAACGAGAACCCGCTCACCTTTGGTCAGAGATGAAACTATTTCATCAAGAGAAGTTCTTTTTGAAAGAACCCTGATAAGAGTTTCTTCTCTTTCACCTATATTGAGAACAAAAGCAGATACCGCAACGTTATTTTGAGTAAAACGTTTTTCAGGCGCTCTGTATAATGTTCCTGTAACAACAGCTTTTGCTATACTCATTTTTCCTTCTTTCCTTTGATATTATACAGCTACAGCTTTTGAAGCTTCAAGAAACATTGTTCTCAAAATATTGTCGCTCAATCTTAACTGACGTCTAAATTCAGCAACTTTTTCCTCAGGCAGGCTTAAAACTGAAGTTACAAAAAATCCATCTCTGAAATTTTGGATATCATAAGCCAGTTTTTTTCTGCCAGTTTTGTCAGTAGAAACAACTTTTCCGCCCAAATCGGAAACAGTTTTTCCGAGAGCTTCAAGCGCTTTATCTACTTCTTCTGCATCTAAACTGGGTTTAAACACAGTTAGCAATTCGTAATTTTTCATATTTTATTTCTCCTATTCTAGTGTATGGAATAATAATATCATGGAAACAGCTTATTTTACAATATATACTCTGCAAAAAAACTGTAATTTGCAGAACCTATAAGAAAAATATCCTGCTGCGTATTATCCTTAGAACCTTGCCATTCAACAAATACAGGCCCTCCAAGAAGATTAACTTTAACCTTATTTTCTGTTAAGTTATTTAAAACACATGCAACAACACTTGCGCATGCCCCTGTTCCACATGCTAAAGTTATACCGCACCCGCGTTCATAAACTCTCATATCAATTTCCATACGCGATTTAACTTTTACAAATTCTGTATTTGTTTTTTCCGGGAAATACTCGTGTTTTTCAATAACAGGCCCGTATTTTTCCGCCAATTCCATAGGATCTTCATCTGTTATAATAACACAATGCGGATTTCCCATAGAAACAGGTGTTATATCAAACTCTTTATTCAGAGCTGTTATTTTCCTTTCTCCCCAGAAAGGAATTTTTTTATCTTCTAAAATCGGTTTGCCCATATTGACTTTTATCAAACCGTTTTCTAAAAGTTCCGGTTTTATAACACCTGCAAGAGTTTGAACGCTGAATGCTTTTTTCTTAACAAGTTTGTTATCGTAAGCATATTTAGCAAAGCATCTCATACCATTTCCGCACATCTGTGCTGTAGAGCCGTCAGAATTATAAAAATACCAGCCCAAATCGGTAGTTTCAGTATCTGTTTGAGGGATAATCATTCCGTCTGCGCCTATACCATAATGCCTGTCGCATAATTTTACGGCAAGTTCATCCATTTTCATGCCTGTTTTTTCATATTCAGGGTAATCAACGATTACAAAATCATTTCCGCACCCCTGCATTTTAGTTATTTTTATTGTTTTCATTAATAATTTATCCTTTCGGTTACGCCTCATTATAACATAACCGTAATTACTTTTGAAACAGCTTTATTCAAAAATTCTTCAGCCAGCCCGCCTTTGTAGACTACATCTTTTGCAGTCTCAATATTAAACCATTCAGCGCCGTCAACTTCTTGAGATAATGAAAAATCCTCATTTTCTGCCTGTACTATGAAATTACAGATAAGAGTATTTGAACCTTTATAATACTCAGACTCGTTGAATTTATAAGATTTTACCGCAAGATTAACCTCCTCCTTTATCTCACGAACAAGTGCATATGATAAATTTTCGCCCCGATTAACATAACCTGCCACCAAAATATTACGTGGTCTGCCGTATTGTTGAATAAGTAAAATTTTTGAATAATCCGGATTAAATATCACAGCGCTCACCGCAACGTTATACATCGGAAATCTAAATTCTTTACAATAAGGACAGTAAGGAACAAGTCCATCACTTATCCCAAAATTTATACATTCTTTTTGAACTAATTGTGTCCCGCATTCAATACAGTATTTCATATTAATATTATACGCAAAAATTTTTATTTTTATGTTTTAATGCGTTTATGCCAAAAATCACTCCCGTAAAACCTTTCATAAGACTCTACAAGCCTGATGAAACAAGGAAATTGTGCTCATTTATTGTTCCTGAAAATAAAGCAGGAGAATTAAGCATAAACGTTAAAGAAGATATAAGCGGGCCTGACTACAAATTTTTAACAGAATTAAAAAACAAATCCGGACAAATTTTAGGATTTGAAAACTATTCACACTTCAATAATACAGATTATATGACAGGCTTACTTATTAATGTTACACCAAAATACAGGCGTAAAAACTATTTTTTCGGAGAAATTCTGCGGCTTGCAAGCATAATCCAAATGCTTGAAAATAACATTAATATATTTTTTATAAAATCAAAGGATACTGCAATTTATTTCCACGCAAAATACAAATTTGAACCATCAATAAAATCTTTTTCAGAACGCGATAAACTACTAGAAACTGTTGTCAATGACACATCACCGGATTTTAAGGCATTATCGTTAAAAGGCGTAAACCTCATTCAAAAAATAAACAAATGTACATCATTTAAAGAACAAAGACACCTCTGTGAAGAAACTAACAAGCTTCTTACAGAATATATAAATCTGGTATTATCCGAACAAAAACAAAAAGATCATAAATTCAACTGGCCAATGGACATGGTGCTTAAGAAAGACACTATTTTAAAAAATAAAAACTATTTCAATAATCTTTTTGTAAAACACAACATTAACTATAAAATATAAAAAAACAAAATTAAAATATATTTTCAACTTAAAAAAATGCAGCTTACTTGAAACGGCGCATCATTTTCATCGCTTTGTTTATTGCATGCTTGCCCATTTTACCGCCAAGAGCATTCATATTCGGCATACCTCCCATTTTACCGAACATACTTTTCATATCAGTCATTCCCTTCATCATCATACGCATTGCTTCAAACTGTTTTATATACGTATTAATTTCAGCAAGATCCATACCGCATCCTTTTGCAATACGTTTTTTACGGCTTGTATTCAATAAATCGGGATTTGCACGTTCTTCAGGCGTCATGCTTGATATAAAAACTTCCATTTTTTTGAATTGCTTTTCACCTTCATTGGAAATTTTATCCCTGTCGTCTTTTCCAATATTCAGTCCCGGAAGCATACCGAGAAGATTTCCCATAGAACCGAATGCCTGCATCTGTTTTTGCATTTTTAGAAAATCGTTGTAAGAAAAATTATTCTTACTCATTTTTTCTTCAAGCTCACGTGCCTGCTTTTCGTCAAAAACTTCCTGTGCACGTTCTACAAGAGAAACAATATCCCCCATACCTAAGATACGTGTCGCCATACGCTCAGGGTAAAAATCTTCAAGCGCATTTAGTTTTTCACCGGTGCCAGTTAGTTTAATAGGTTTACCCGTACAGTAAACGACACTCAGGGCAGAACCGCCTCTGCTATCGCCGTCAAGTTTTGTCAATACAAGGCCTGTTAAGTTAAGCTGTGCATCAAAGTTTTCAGCAACATTAACAGCCTCCTGCCCGGTCATTGCATCAATTACGAGAAGTTTTTCAGCAGGATGGAAAATTCTGTCAATTAAAAGAAGCTCTGCCATCATATCGGTATCAATCTGCAAACGTCCTGCAGTATCGAGAATTAATGTATTAAACCCTTTTTGATTTGCATAATCAATCGCCCCGCGCACTATCTGCTGAACATCCTTACAGTCAGGTATTGTAAAAACTTCATTTTCAATTTCTTTCCCTAAAGTTTGCAATTGCACAATTGCGGCTGGCCTGTAAATATCGCAGGCAACAAGAAGCGGTTTTCTCCCTTCTTTTTTTAATTTGACTGCAAGCTTTGCAGAAGATGTTGTTTTACCTGACCCTTGAAGTCCAAGCATCATAATCAAATTCGGCTCCCCAGAAAAATTCAGCGGTTTCTGCTCTCTGCCAAGAAGATTAATGAGTTCATCATGCACAATTTTGATTAGCTGTTGCGAAGGATTAATCCCTTCTAAAACCTTTTCACCTTCAGCCTTATCTTTGATAGAAGAAATAAATGCTTTTACAACACGTAAATTTACATCGGCATCCAAAAGCGCACGCCTAATTTCTCGCAAAGCCTCCTGCATATTTTCTGCAGTAAGTTCTTTATCTCTGGTTTTCCCTATAATTTCCTGTAATTTTTCGCTTAAACTATCAAACATAAAAGAATTATATCACAAATTAATCTTCAATATTATTGAAATTCATATTAGTTTTAATTTTGCCTTCATGTTTATCTTTGTATTTTTGGTAAAGAAGCCATGCCGGTACAGAAACAGGGAATGTCAGTATTGTTGCAATACCCATTAAACCTCTTTTAAAACCTGGTTTGTCCGTATTAGGATTTTCCGGAGCATCAAGATCAACTCCGCCGTAATCTTCGCCAACCCCGAAATTAACATTATCAGAAATTGTATCAGATAAATTATCTGCATTATTCTGTAATAAAGATTTTGTATTATTTGACAAATATTTTCTTACGTTTGCTGATGTAATTGAATATATTCGCATAATGCTTCCTTAAAATTGCTTTTTCCATGCATTATAAGTCGAAAAATATTTCTTTATGCTACTTTTATAGCAAAAATTTTACATTATTTTACAAATTGAAAAAGGATTATAAAACATCATACGTTTTTACGATTTCATTTAAGAATTCGTCTGCTAATATATAACCATACTCCTTAGAGAACTAAGATACACATATCCCTAATCAACAGCTATGCACTTCAAATGTACATAGCTTTTTTTTATTATATAGTGCGCTCATCTGTTAATCAGATTTTGTATAAAACTTAGAGTGAGATAGTCTTAAATGAATATAACATTCAAAAATATTTCTACACAGCTATCTACTTGACAATACAAATTTATTAAATACAATTGAAATACATCCAAATAACTAACTGGAGGAGTGCCAGAGCGGTTGATTGGAGCAGTCTTGAAAACTGTCGTACGTTCACGCGTACCGTGGGTTCGAATCCCACCTCCTCCTCCATTTTAAAAGAGCCTCAAAAGGCTCTTTTTTAGTGCATTTCCGTCCTGTCCCCGAATATAGTTTAACGGGACATTTGGGATGTGTGTTTTATAGGCAAAATGCCGACTTGCTAGGAGTTTGAGGCTAATTTA
>CALVEO010000028.1 GCA_944326615.1 Candidatus Gastranaerophilales bacterium
TATTTGCTAACATTTAGTTTAATAATTTTCCCACTAAAAAAGTTCCATAATAATAAATTATGAAACTAATTGCTAACGACATTGCTTCTACATGTTAATTTATAATCACAAACGGGCTGTTTTTTTCAACCTGGCCGAAAAAATATACCATTTTTGACACTTTGTGTGTAAAATAAAAAACGGTTAAAATAATGATCTAACCGTTTTTTATACAGAGGGGATGGGATTCGAACCCACGGTGGAATTGCTCCCACACAACCTTTCCAAGATTGCACCTTAAACCGCTCGGACACCCCTCTTTGGGTTTAGGTATAATTTGTTTATATTTTTATAATACCATAAACATTTATTTCATGCTAAAATTATTTTATGCAAAAAATTATACATAAAATAACTAACGGTTTAAAAGGTTCCGTTACAATCCCCGCTGATAAATCAATTTCACACAGAGCTGTTATGTTTGCATCTATAGCTAACGGCAAATCTGTTATTAAAAATTTTTCAAAAGGACAGGATCCTTTATCTTCGCTGAATGTGTGCAGAGCGCTCGGGATTGATGCTGAATTTCAAAACGATTTGCTGATTATCAATTCAAACGGCAAGTTATCTTCTCCGTCATCACCCCTTGACTGCGGAAATTCAGGAACAACAATGCGGCTGATGGCAGGTATACTCGCGGGACAAAAATTTACTTCAACACTAATAGGTGATGAAAGTCTTTCGAAACGCCCGATGAAACGGGTTATCGAGCCGTTATCACTTATGGGGGCAGAAATTAAATCAAATGATTTTAAAGCCCCGCTGAATATTTGCGGGAAAAATTTACATGCAATTGATTATGTGTCTAAACTTGCCTCCGCACAGGTGAAATCCTGCATTCTGCTTGCAGGCTTAAACGCAGACGGTAAAACAAGTTTTACAGAACCATATATTTCAAGAAATCACACAGAAATTATGCTTAAATATATGGGGGCAAACATAAATATTAATAAAAATACAGTAACAATTGAAAAATCCAAGCTTGAACCGCGTGCAATAGAAGTTTGCGGTGACATATCTTCTGCCGCGTATTTTATTGCTGCAGGATTAATTGTGCCAAACTCAAAAATTATCTTAAAAAATGTCGGTCTTAACCCTACAAGAATAGGAATTCTTGAGGCTGTTGAAAAAATGGGCGGTAATATTGAAATTCTTGATAAAAAAACTGTTTCAGGAGAAGTTTCAGGTGATATACAAGTATCCTATTCTGATTTAAAAGCCTGCACAATTGAAGGTGAAATTATCCCGCGGCTTATTGATGAGCTGCCTGTCATAGCTGTACTTGCTACACAGGCTGCAGGAACCACAATTATTAAGGATGCACAGGATTTACGTAACAAAGAATCCGATAGAATTAAAGCAGTAGTTACTGAAATGAAAAAAATCGGGGCAGATATTGAAGAAACACCTGACGGATTTATAATAAACGGGAAAAAATCCTTAAAAGGCGGGGGTGAAGTTGATACTTACCATGACCACAGGCTTGCGATGAGTTTGTATGTAGCTGGATTGATTTGTGATAAACCGGTATCAATTAATGGTTTTGAATGGGTTGGTATATCTTTTCCGGAATTCGAAAAATTATTTAACTCCATAACTTTGTAACAAAATATTAACTTAATTTAAAATAAAAACGCAATTTTTTCTAACAGAAATTTTTTATATATACAAGGTTAGGTTATTTTAATTTTGAAAGGTTAAGGTAAAAAGTTATGGCAGGAGAAATTTCAAATTTGTACGGAGACAGTTTATACAACTATAATCCGTATTCTGCAAACAATGATGATTTTCTGGCGCAGCAGTATTTTGCTCAAAATCCTCAAAATACTCAAAATCCTATCTTTACAGGTGCTTATCAGCAGCCGCAGGCTGATACATTTCAGAAAAGCGGTGGGTCTGGATTAGCAACAGGACTGGCTCTCGGAACTATTGCAGGTTTGGGAACAGGTGCTGGAACGTATTTCTGGGGTACGAATCCGATAAAAGACGGAAAAGTTTCAGATGATTTAATAAAGGCGGTTAATAAAATAAATACCGAAAGTGCGGCAATCGAAAATTTTAGTGAGCTGTATGAAGCAAAAGCACAGCCAATTTTTGACACAATAGGTATCAAAAATATGGAGCAATATAATGCAGTACAAAAATTAGCTAAAGCCGGAAAGTTAGAAGATTTGTCTGACGATGTGAAAAAACTGCTCCCTGACAGTATTAAATCTCCGAAAGATGCTCAAGCGGCAATAAATTTAGCAGCGCCTGAATTTGAAAAAATTGACAAAGAAAAGTTAATGAAACAAGCAGTAAACAAGGCTAAAAATGAGCTTTCTTTAGAATATAATAATGCCCGCTTAGAAAATTTGAAAAATATTGAAACAAAAATTAAAACACTCAAAAAAGACGCAACTAAAGCTGATTTGGAAAAATTCTTTGTAGACAACGCGGAAACTTTCAAGCTGAAGGGAACAAATACGGAAATTGCCCAAAAAGCAAAGAAAATGGCTGATAAAATCGGTACGCCGGAACAATTGCAAAAAATTTATGAAGGCCATATTAAAAGAAGAACTTCAAATATAGAAGCATTAAAATCTTCAGCTGCAGAAAATTTTAAAGCTAACTATGATGAAAGTGCTAAAGCATTGAAAAAAGAAGCTCCGGAAGGTTTAAAGGAAGCTTTTAAGAAATTTAAATGGAATAAAACTCTAAAATTCGGCGGTATTGCTGCAGGTGCAGGGCTGGTGCTCGGCTGGTTGTTCGGAGGTTCAGGAAAATAAATTTGTTACCCCAAAATAATATGACGATCGGGAATTACTTTCCGGTCGTTTTGTTTTGTATATTTTTGTCCGTAATAAAAATACGCGCAAAAATTTTTATTTTTATGTTTTTTTTATTTCCTGGAGGTTTAATTATGCAAATTAACAAAAATTCAAACACAAATTTTACAGGAACTTTTATCATAAAAACGAACAATAAACAGGTTAAAGAGGCAATACCCAATATAATAAAAAAAGGAAAACAAATATTTTACAATATGAAAACAGAAGGCGATGTTGTGCTTGTAACTAGAAACAAATACGATTATCGTGTTAAAGACTTTCTTGAAGCATCATCAGACAAGCTTGAATTTGAATATCGTCCGGAAATTTCAACTAAAAGCGGGCTGGATGAAGAAATCCCATCAAAATTAAAAAGCATGCTTGAAATAAAAAATAATTGTATAATAAATAATTTAAAGACATTAAATAAATTTTTACAAAATCGTAAACTTCATTTAAGCAAACAAATCGAGTATTTGCAAGAAACAGTTAATACTTTAAGATTAAATATAGAAAATATAAATATTAACATTAATAATAATGGACTTTTTCTAATCCGCGATAATGCAAAAAAACGTACAATAAAATCTACAGGTTTTTATAAGGGGACAGCCTATGTATATGTAATACCAGATTCTACTACCGAAGAATCCCAAAAAGTTTTACTAGGGCAAAATGGCAAAAAAGTCATTAAAGAATATCGCAGTCCTAAAGAAATCTTTGAATTTCTTAAAAGATTTAATAAAGCGTTAATTAACAGGACAAAAACCAAAGAATAACGCAAATTTTTAGAAAAATGATATATTTAAATACTCCTTTTTTAGCATTTTTAGTTCTATTCTAAAAAGTATTTTTTTGATATAAGTAAAATAGGAGTCATATATGCAGTTTAGCAAATTTTATACAGACAACAAATATAGTTCTTGGAAAGAAATAGAAGATGGAATACAAAGCAAACCTGAAGAAAAAGAACGAGGGGATTTATTTGAGGAATTTGTATATGCGTATTTTTCAATAAAGAAAAATTTTTATCAAATTGAGCAAATATACAGGTATAAAGATATCCCAAATGAAATAAAGAAATTGATAAAACTTGAAGATGCTGATTATGGCGTTGACGGCATATATGTCAGGACAGATAATCAAATTGTAGCATATCAGGCTAAATTTCGTTCTGATAGAAATAAACAACCATCATATAGAGAGCTTTCTACTTTTTGGGCTGAGTCAGAACATGCAGATTACAGGTGCATAATATCTAATACGTACAGTTTACCGGAACAATCAGATAAGAAAAAATCTCAATTTTCTATTCTTGTTGATTCTTTTGATGCTTTAGATGATGATTTCTTTAACACTTTTAATATTTTTACACACGAAAATAAACTAATAAAACTTGCCCCTAAAAAGCCATATAAATATCAAGAAGATATAATAAATAATATTATAAAAAAATTTGATACTTACAATAGAGGGAAATTAATTGCAGCTTGCGGAACCGGAAAAACTTTAACTGCATTATGGATTAAAGAACAACTTAATCCTGAACCAACAACAACTTTATTCATTGCTCCGAGTTTATCGCTTGTTAAACAAACTATTGAAGCCTGGACAGACAACAGAAATAAACCTTTTTCCTATATTGCAGTTTGCAGTGATGAGTCTGTAATAGGGAACAAAGAAGATTACATTATAAAAAGTGCTTCTCAGTTTAATTTTCCTGTTACTACCGATTCAGAAGAAATTAAAAATTTTTTATCTACAAACAACAACAAAGTAATATTTAGTACATATCAATCTTTAGATGCTATTGCGAATGCGTTAATTCAACTAGAGGATTTTTCTTTCGATTTAGCTTTTTTTGATGAAGCACATAGAACTGCAGGGACGAAAAACTCAGAACTTTTTACATATGGATTAGATGATTCGTATATACCAATTAAAAAGCGTTTATTTATGACCGCAACAGAGAAAATGGTTAGCAAAAGAATTAAGGATGCAGCAAAAACTCTTGAATATCAAGTATTTTCTATGGATGATGAAAATGTATACGGTCCGGTTTTTGACGATTCATTATCATTTGCAAATGCCATAGATAAAGGAATAATATCAGATTATAAGATTATTGTAGCTTGTGTTGCGGAAGAAGAATTAGAAAGCCTTCTAAAGCACAATAAATACGTTAATACGGGCGATTCAACTAAAACTATTAATAACGTATACAAACAACTGATATATGTCAAATGTTTAAATGAATTGAACTTGCATAAAACAATTTCATATCATTCGTCAATCAACGAAGCACAAAAATTTATCAATGAAGCAAATGGATTAAAGTTATACATTTCAGATTTATGCCCTAATATAGATTTAAAATGCTTATATTTAGGCCATGTAAATGGCAGGCAAAAAGCAGGAGTAAGGCGAAAGATTTTTCATGATTTCGACGAATTTGAATATGGTTTAATGACAAATGTAAACTGTTTGACAGAAGGCGTCGATATCCCGGCTATTGATTCAGTTTATTTTGCAGATCCAAAACACTCGGAAATTGATATTATTCAAGCTGTAGGAAGAACTTTACGTAAGAATACTAAAACAGATAGCGAAAAAACTGCTTATGTTATTATTCCAATTATTTTAAAAAGTAATGGTGAAAAATCTGAAATCTCAGAATGTTTTGAGCCATTATTTGATGTAATTCAGGCAATAAGAGATCAGGATAAACGGTTAGCCTCTATTATTGATGATATAAATTATCAAGCTGCAAAGACAGGAAGAATTAATAAAGGCAGCGATATTAGTACCAAAGTCGTTATTTTACCTACAAAAATTGATATTGAAAATATAGCGAAAAATTTATATTTACAAATTGCGCTGTTTTAAGATATGGAAAACGTTGAATTTGCTGCCCTGATGTTTTGGCACTGCGGCAAACATCTATTTCAATGACTTTAAACCCACATTTTTCAGCAATATATCCAAATAGTAAATCTGTGGGAACAATTTTACCTAAATATGAACTTTGATCTACAACAATATAACACCTTTTACCTTTTGGTAAAGACAGTGAACACTCTTGCATTATATCTTGCATATCAGAGAAATATCCCTTTATCATTGCAGGGACTTTTCTTGTTCTAGAATCTCTTTTTCCTGTTAATATTTCTTTCTCCGGAATTGCATTTTTGATTTCTTCTGCAAGCATATTTATATAAATATCATTATTTTTTATTGAAAAATTGCTGTTTTTAACAAAAGATCTTACAGCATCGTGTCTGTAATTATTAATTTTTGCGATATTTTCAGCAAAATCACAAAATACTAATTCTAATTTGTATGACTCAAAATAATCAAAAGAATTTGCATAAGGCGGTGAAAATATAATTAGACCTAATTGTTTATTCTCTCTTTTATTTTTATTTAATATATGTTTATATAAATATGCAGAATTATCAGCAATAGAATCCGTACATACTTCATCTGGAATAGAATATCCTTTTATATCACTAAGCATATCTTCCGCTTTTTCTTTAAAATATTGTATAGGATCTTTTATTTTTGTATGTTGGGTTTTTAAGCCATTACCATCACGTTTCCTGTTTGAACAAGCCTCGATAATACACAAAAAAGCTCCTAAGAAAAATGTTTTTATTTTTGAATCATTAATTGAATCTATGAAATTTTTAATTTTTAATAAACTATAAAAATTATCTTCATTAAAATATTTTGCAATATCATTGTACTTGTCTGTTTTAAAATAAATATCAGAAATTTTTAAGCTATTAATTTCCTTTTCAATTTTAGCGACATCTTCTCTTTTAAAATGAGTGTTTTTTAATTTTGTTATAAATGCAGATAATGGATTTACATCAATACCAATCGAGCTAAAACCGAGCGATGAAGCCACAACCATTGTTGTTCCGCTGCCACAAAAAGGATCTAATATATAATATTCTTTCGGAGATATATCTGCATTGTTAATTATACGCCTGACTAACTCTGCAGAATATCCTTCTCTATACTTAAACCAGCGATGATAAGGGATTTCTAAATTTTCACCAAAATTAACTAAGTTATGATATTCTTTTATTTTGTCTTTAATGTTATATTTTTCTTCTAAAGACAAAATGAATTCTTCTAAATTTTTATTTTTATAAATTGAATATTTTGTTATTGTTGATGCTATACAAGTCATTTTTGATACCAATATCCATCCTTATATATTAAAGTTTGTTTTAAATAATTATCTACAAAATCCGATGATAAATCATAAAAAGACATATTTGTTTTATCATCTGGATTTTTTATTTGATACCTGATAATATTAATCATTGTTTGAACAATTGTAGAAAACAAAAATCGATATAAATCAGGTGTATTATATTTATTTTTTGTTTTATATAAGTTTAAAATACAATCACCTATTGCTGAATACAAATCTTGCTTAACTAATACTTGCTCACTATCATTTTTATTTCCTTTTTTAAATGAATATATAAAATCTCCATGAATATTGCCTGAAAATTTTAAATGAGATGTATTTTTGTATGATTGAATAAAATCTTGAAATATAACACCACCTTTTGGCAAATCAAAGCCAGCTTTAACCAATGCAGTTAATATTGCAAGCCATATTCTTATATCCTTGTTATTGAATGTAAAAACTAAATATCCATTATTTTTTAAAACTCTATTGCATTCTTTAAAAATATTATATAAAGCATTTTCATAATCTTTAATATTTTTAGAACCATCAAATGATTGCTTTCTATTTACAATTGCTTCACCATCTTTATATATATATGCATCCAAACCAGCATATATTTTATACCATATATTCCATATAGAAGACAATTCACTATATTGAACGTTGCTGCCATAGGGCGGATCAGTAATGACAACATCGACAGATTTATCTGGAAGAGGTAACGAGCTTGAATCCTGATTTAATATCATACAATCAGCATTATCAAGTTCTTTAAAATCTTTTGCTATATGTATGCGATTTAAAAATTTTTCATTAGTATAGCACCATCCTTTTATAGCACTATTAATTCGTTTTTTGAAAACCTCAATAACATTTGTCTCAATATATTGATTCGGTAACCAAAAAGCATGCTTATCCATGGAAGTAGGTTTACCACCCTCCCAATTATTTGTGACTCTAGTCATATTATTAGTGTACCGGATAGAAGAACTAAAAATAAAATATAAGCAATCAATATAATTTTTTGAAATTTTGGATTCTTTTTTTAATTCTAATATTTTATTAAATATATATAAATTTACATAATAATTTCTTTTTGTAAATAAATCACTAAAGTTGTTAATCCCTTTAACTTTCAAACAGTCTTCTATCTGTCTATCCCAATTTTCAGGTATTTTAGTATCAGGATTTACTTTAAATTCATTGAAGGTATACTTGTTATTTTTAGCTATAACTACCCTTTTTTGTTCTTCATTGTATTTATATACAGTGTCATCATCAATTAATTTATATGATAAAGGTATACTGCCTAATGGTTTACCTTCAGTTCTTTTAATTCCATTTTTATAACCTTTACAATTTACATTAGGACACTTATATTTCCCCGGGGTAAGTTTATTTTCATTACTTAATAATATCACTTCTCCACATATTGGACATTCTATTATATAAGCCCATTCAGTCCATTCTATAATTTTATTTTTAGATGTTTTATAAATATCCTGTAATTCATATTCTATAGAATCTATAAAATCATATAAAAATATTTTCAAATCATTAGTATCTAGTTTTAATATCTGCATTTTCGTAATAAAAGCTGCTAAAGGATTTATATCACATCCTATAACTTTTCTTTTAGCAGCTAATGCTTCAAATATTGTAACTCCGCCGCCACAAAAACAGTCTAAAATTATTTCTCCGGGTTTTGAATAATATTGAATAAGATGTTGAAAAACGTTATGAGGTCTTCTCGCAAAATATTTATGCATTTGATAGACTGGAGTGTGTCTTTCTGCTTTTACTGTATCACTAATAGGTTGTAAATCTTCTTTTTTTTCTAAAACTATACTTTCCACATTATAATATTAGTGTAAAAATACCTAAAAGACTAATTATTAAGACTGTTTGTTACGTTTTGTGTTTCCCTATAATTAATTACATATAAATCATCCTTAGGTGCAAAACAAAACTTATAAATTTGCAAAAGTCAATTTCATTATTTATTCTGCGGGAAAAATATATGGTATTGTAGCTGTTATTGCAAATATTTCTTCTGCCTCTTTTACTTTTTTCTAATATTTTTTCTTCTAAATATGTATTGTTGTATAATTTATATATGGAAATTAAGAATATTGATAAAAACAAAAGAACACAAAAATTGATCGTGCAACTTACTGAGGTATGGGAAAATTCTGTAAAAGCGACACATTTATTTTTATCCGAAAACGAAATTGAAAAAATTAAGCAATATGTCCCACAGGCATTAAAAGAAATTGCATATTTAACCATAGTTCTAAATGGGGATAATATTCCTGTTGCTTTTATGGGTATTGGAAACAAAAAATTGGAAATGTTATTTGTAAATGCTGAAGAAAGAGGAAAAGGAATTGGCACAAGGTTAATTCAGTATGGAATTAAAGAATATTCTATAAATGAATTGACTGTTAATGAGCAGAATCCGAATGCCAAAAGATTTTATGAAAATAACGGTTTTCACGTATATAAAAGAACAGCAACAGACGAGCAAGGCAATCCTTATCCGTTATTATATATGAAATTGTAATTTAATAAAAAATAATTTTTCGGATTTTTCCTATCTTTAAAAAAACTTCAATTCCATAAGAGATAAAGCCAAAATTTAAGTGTGTGAACATTGACGGACACTTTGCGGACTTTTTAAGTATTTGGTTTTGATTATTTTCAGACACTTTCGGCAGTTCAAAACCGAAACACAAAGCCACTTTTTAGCAGATAATCATTGTAAACGTATGTAAAACCACAGCTAGTTTAAGAAATTGTTACATCCTGTTTGAGAAAAATGATAAAGTTAAATCAAAATTTTAACGATTCAAACTTTTTCTTTCGCAAACTCTTCAAAGAAAGTGCCTTCGCCCTCTGCTTGCAGGTTGTTCGAACTAAAATGAGTTCTCGCCTATGTCATCCATTAAATTAAAAAAGGATTGGAAAAATCCAATCCTTTTTAATAAGCGGGAGACGAGGCTCGAACTCGCGACATCCTCCTTGGCAAGGAGGCATTCTACCACTGAATTACCCCCGCGTCGGGTTACTTCTTTAGTATTGCATAAACATTTTTTTTTTGCAAGTGTTTTTTTATGTGATTTATATCGCAGTTTACACCAAAAATAAAATAGTCTCCTTAAATCTGTTTCAAACACTTATAAATGGTAAGATTTCGAAATAAGTTCGCATTATGACTGTTTTTGATAATATCTGGTGTAAACTCCGATATAAGTCCCTTTTTTATACTGCAACAGCTTCTTCTGTATTTTCGTCTTTATCGTTTGTATCCATTGATCGGACATCTATTTCAAGCCGGTTTGGAAACTGTTTTTTTAATTGATTGACAAGATCATTTGTACTTTCTACCCAGAAAATTGAGGCCGTTAAAATTTTTACGTCTTCATCCAAATCTTTAAGTTTAAACATTACAGGATCCGAACCTGAGTGCTGGCAGAGAATATTTTTAAGCAAAACTATTTCTTCAAATTTGAAATCATTAAGAAGAGTTATTGTAAAAATGCTTGAATTATCAACTGTTTTTACTGTTTCAATAATAATTGAAGGCGGTTCGTCATCTGATCTTCTGTTAACTTTGCCAGATATAATTACGCGTTGTTCGCTCTGCAGAATATCGCCGTATTCCGCAATTTTACCATTAAATGCTATGGCTTCAATTTTTCCTGATAAATCTTCTATTGTTAAAAATCTGATAAACTTTGTCGGGTCTTTTTTAGTCGGAATTTGTCTAATTGTTGTTACAAGACCGCATATCGTAACAATTTTATCGTTCGGAAGTTCCGGAATTTCAGAGATTTTATGTGTCATTAAGAATGGCAACTTATCTCTGATTGTAGAGAGCGGATGGCTTGTTACATAAAATCCTAGAAATTCTTTTTCGAAATTTTGTAGAGTTCTCGCATCATATTCTTCATCAGAGCCTGCAAGTTTGAATTTAGCATCATCAATTTCTGCTGTGTCTCCTAACATGTCAAATAAGCTTCCCTGGCCTGATTCTTTTGCTTTTGACTCTTTTGAGGCGGTTGAAGTTATATATTCAATATTATCCCAGAGCTGTTTACGGCTTTTTTCAATTGATGCAAATGCTCCTGCTTTAATTAAACCTTCCAGTGTTTTTTTGTTTGAACATTTTGTATCCAGACGTTTTATGTAATCATAAATTGATTTATATTCGCCGTTTTCTTCACGTTCTTTTATTATTTCTTCAATAACGCCTTCACCAACCTGTTTTATTGATGCAAGGCCAAAACGTATGTTATGTTCGTCAGGAGCGTATTCAAGATAAGATTTGTTTATATCTGGCGGCAGAACTTTTATTCCGTATTTTAAAGCTTCTTCAATATAAGCCTGAGTTTTATCCTGATCTCCTGCAACGCTTGATAATAGTGCAGAGAGGTATTCAACGGGATAGTGGCATTTTAAATAAGCTGTCTGGTATGCAACAAATGCGTAAGCTGATGAATGTGCGCGGTTAAAGCAGTATTGCGCGAAGTTTTCTATTTTTTCAAATAAATCTTCTGCATCTTCTTTTTTCATGCCGTATTTGGCAGAACCTTCAACAAGTTTGCCTTTCTGTGCAGCCATTGCCGCGGGGTCTTTGTGTCCCATCATACGGCGTACCTGGTCGGCTTGTCCAAGAGAATAATCTGCCATTACCTGAAAGATTTGCATAATCTGTTCCTGATAGACCATTGTTCCGTAGGTATCTTTCAGGATAGGTTCAAGTCTGGGGTGGGCATAAGTAATAGCCTGACGTCCATGTTTTCTTTCAACAAAGTCATCAACCATGCCTGAGCCTAATGGGCCAGGTCTGAAAAGAGCTACTAAAGCGCCCAAATCTTCAAAAACGTCAGGTTTTAATTTTTTTACAAGACTTGTCATGCCGGAAGATTCAAGCTGGAATACGCCGACTGTTTCCCCCCTTACAAGCATATCGAATGTTGGTTTATCATCAAGAGGAATATGGTTAATGTCAACATCAATTCCCTGACATCTTTTAACAAGCTTGACAGTTTTATGAATCATTGTAAGATTTCGAAGCCCGAGAAAGTCCATTTTCAAAAGCTTCATTTTTTCTAAAATTTCTCTGTGATACTGGGTTATGATAATTCCGTCTTTTGAGGGCTGAACAGGTACAATCTGATCGAGCGGTTTATACGAAATTATAACTCCTGCAGCATGCATGCCTATGCCGCATTTTATACCTTCAACACATTTTGCAGTATCAATTACCCGTTTAATTTCGGGATCAGTGTCGTACAGGTTTTTAAGTTCAGAGCCTTCAATCATTGAACCTTCAATAGTGTCTTCAATTAAAGATGCTGTTTTGTTGCTCTTTGCATATTCCATGCCGAAAACTCTTGCAACACTTTTGAATGCGTTGCGTGCAGCAAGTGTGTTGAATGTAATAATCTGACAAACTTTGTCTTCTCCGTATTTTTTGACAACGTAGTCAATTACTTCCCCGCGTTTTTCAATGCAAAAGTCAGTATCAATATCAGGCATGCTGAAACGTTCAGGATTTAAAAATCTTTCAAACAACAGATGGTGGCGTATAGGGTCAAGATCTGTAATATCAAGGGCATACGCAACAACAGAACCTGCAGCCGAACCTCTTCCGGGACCTACAGGAATATCATGTGTTTTAGCAAAATGTATAAAATCCCAGGTTATCAAAAAATATGCCGAAAATCCCATTTTTTCAATAATACTTAATTCGTATTTTACGCGTTCTTTGAGTTCGGGAGTAATATTTTCTTCCCCATATTTTCTTTTTAATCCCTGTTGAACGAGTTCTTCAAGATAAGAATCTGTTGTGTGATTAGGCGGTACGGGGAAATCTGGCAAAGGTGCTTCCCATTTTATCGTTACATGGCATTGTTCTGCAATATCAACGGTATTTTTAATACATTCATCAAATGTTTCAGAATCCATCCATTTGAAAGCATCGCGCATCTCAGAAACCGTTTTTACATAAAATTCGTTATTAGGAAAATGAAAGCGGTTTTCTTCATCTTTCATTGACTGTGTCTGCATGCACAAAAGTGTGTCATGCCAGTCGGCGTCTTCTTTTCTCAAATAGTGGGAATCATTTGTAATAATCATTTTGATTCCGAGTTCTTTTGCAATTTTTATTAAATCAGGGTTTGTTCTTTTTTGTTCTTCTAATCCATGATCTTGCAGCTCAATATAGTAATCATCCCCGAACAATTCTTTGTAGCGTTGTGCGACGGCTTTAGCTTCTTCATAGTCGCCTTTTAAAAGGTTTTGCAAAACTTCTCCGCCAAGACACGCTGAACAGCATATAATACCTTCATGATGCTCTTTTAACAGTTCAAAATTTATTCTCGGCTTCATATAAAAACCTTTGCAGGCAGCGTCTGATGCAAGTTTAACAAGGTTCATATAGCCTTCATTATTTTTTGCAAGCAGAATAAGGTGATATCTTGGGTTGTTGTTTGGATCGCGTTCTGTAATATCTCCGTTATGGACGTAAAATTCGCAGCCTATAATAGGTTTTATTCCCGCTTCTTTTGCTTCAAGATACAAATCAAGCGCACCGTACATAACTCCATGATCGGTTATTGCAACGGCAGGCATGTTATTTTCTTTGGCAAAATTGCAAAGATCTTTGAGCTTTATAGCCCCGTCGAGCAGTGAAAATTCGCTGTGCAAATGCAGCGGTACAAATTGTGTGTCTTTATCCATATTAAAATTTTAACACAGTGAATTTTTAAAAAGCCTGAATGTTAAAGAATGTAATTTTGTAGTTGTAAAAATTGGCAAAAAATTTTTTATTTATGTTTTTATGTATTCATAAGGGAAAAATTAATGTTGGAACCTGTTAGTTATAATATAAAATTAAACTCTAATTTACCGGTTTTTAAAGGAGGTACATCAACTCCTCCTTTCGCTGACAACAAGCCTGACGAGTTTATAAAACGGGATAAAAATGATGAAAAGAAAAAACTGTCATCCGCTGCAAAATGGGGAATAGCAGGCGGTGCAGCCGCAATTGCAACTATCGCTTTTCTGGTAGCAAAAGGCAGAGTTTCCGAAGCTAAAAAACTGGCCGAGCATATCGAGTTTAAGAAGGCAGAAAATATTGAGGATGCAATAAAGTTCGGGAAAGAACACCTTGGAATTAAGCATTATAGAGGATTTAAAGCAGATGATCTTGATGCTGTAAATTGGATTAATGAAGGGCTGGTTAATACAAGCAATAAGTTTAAGGGTGTTTTAAGAATGCCGAAAAATATATGTTATATGGATCTTGATGAAAAAGTTATTGCCGGCGTTGTTAATACTAAAGGAAATCCATATTACGGCTGGTTCTTTGTTAACAAAAAATTTTTTAGCAATCCTGTAAAAGAAGTTAATGATTACTTTAAAGATTCAGTTAAAAAAAATTTGTTTATAAAAGCTGACGGCAAATATAAAGTTAATGAATTATTTTCAAAAGAGTCAAGAAATGAATTAATTGATATAGTTCATGAGTTTCAAGAAACAAAATCTTTCAATTCATGTATAAGACTTTATAACGCTATGTGTCAGGCTTTTAAAGCTTTTAATGCTTATAAAACAAATCCTCTTACTACAATAAAAACATTACTAAAAGATTCTGAAATAAAATCAAATCTTGATAGTGCGAATATATTGACTGATATTGAACAAATTAAAAAATTACCAAAGGATAAGCTGAAAGAATTGCGAAAAGACATGCTTGCGGTTTTGCAGGCGCATAACAGACTAAATTATATAAATGATTTAATAAGAAATGATAAAGTATTCGCAGAAAAGCTTGTAGAAAAAGGAATTTTAAGGAATTCTGAACCTATCAAAGCATTAAAAAGCAAGGAAGTTTCTGAATTATACAAAAAAATAGTAAAAGAACGCGGTGAAAAACCCGAACTCCTTCCGATATGTTTGGATTGCGATATGAAAAAAGTTTCACCATTTGAAACTATATACCATGAAATGGGACATCTGCAGGATATGAAGCCAAGAGTCAGTGCATGCAGTAAGTTTAACTATGATTCTTCTAAATATCCCAAAGAATTAAAAGAATGGGTTGATAATGATGATTATATAACAGCGGCAAACAGAATATCTTCTTATGCTGCTGATGGCCCTGGAGAATTTATTGCCGAAACATTTGCGCGTATGATTAACGGAAATAAGATTCCTGATGATGTTCTGGCATTATATAATAAACTTGAAGGACCAAAAGTGCCCGGATATTGTTAGTTATCTGCTGTAATTTTCAAGAGTTTTGTTAATTCTTTCTATCATTTCTTCTTTTAAAAATTTCGGTGAAATAATTTCGCATTCTCTTCCGTATCTCATAAGCCTGTTTATTAATATATTTAAGTCTTCATCTTTATTTATGATTATATTGCTCCCGTCAGACTCCATTTTATCTAGTCTTTCCCAATCTCTTAATTTATAATTTCTTGCCAGTCTGTTTTTAATTCGGTAAACAACGGTTGTTGGAATTGATTGTGTGGATGATGCTACAGGAAGTTGTTTTAATGACTTAATATTTTCAACAGGAATTTCATATACTCTGCTTCCGTTGTTGCCCATAACTTTCAAGCATATCTTTCTTTTCTTATAAATTGTTTCAAGCGGAGAACAGAGCAGATTTATTTCTTCTCCTTTATCATTTGTGTAAATAATTTCAAGTTTTTGTTTATCCTGACAGTATTTTTCACACTGTTTAATCTGTTCAGACATTTCAGAATGGTAAAAAGACAAATTTAAATTTTGTGTATTGTCAGCGATTTGCTCAAGACTTTTTGCAGATTCATCAAACCTCATTTCAAGACTTCTTATGAAACTTTCAAAGTTTGTTTTATTTTTCCCGTCAGGCAAAACAGCACCTGCTTCTTTTAATATATTAATGCTTTTTATGTCATCAGGATTAAATTTCAGTTTATAAAGCGAGCTTAACAGATGGTATTTTTTGTTAATTTTTTTTACCTTAATTCCAAATATTTTCATTGCATTAAGGTATTTGTTTAATGTTACATGGGTATTTGAAGTGCCGTCATATTTTCCATTTGAAAAGTGATCAATAACTTTTTTAAATTCAACATCCCCTTCGTAAAGCATTTTTATGAATTCAAATAATTTTATACAGGAATCATTGTATTTTTCTGTTAATTTTTTAGTCACAATAATACCCCGCTTTCATATCATTTAACAATGTAATAAACTCGTTTTTAAAACTCTCCGGCTCCAGTATTGTGCATAAAGGCCCGTATTCTAATAATCTCTGGCGGGCAAGAAAATCGTTAGAAGTATTCATTTCTATTATCGTTTTATTTTTTTGTTTTTTTATAATTTTTTCGTTATCATTAAGCTGAATTTTATCTACCGGGCATTCAAGTTCATATACGATTTTAAAATTCTTTAAATTATCAGGAGTTGTTTTGTTTAGTTTTATTTCTTTAATTTTATTAATTCTGCTTACAAGGAAACTTCCGTACTCCTTATATTCAAAACCGGTTCCGCATAGATAAATTTTACTGTTTGAAATTTCGATTTTATCCGCTGTTAATTCAATATCTTTTTCTCCTGAATTTGGAGAATTGTATGATATTATTATCTGTTCTTTTTTATCGCAGCAATCAATTAAATCTTCAAGAAGTTTTATATCAATATCTTTAAGCATTGATATTTTTCTTATATCTCCTATAAATTCATCATTCTGGATGTAGCCGCCTATTTTTTCTAAAAAATGTTCCATTGCAACAATTTCTTTTACATCCATATTTTTTACAATGTTTTTGTAGACTTTAATTACCATTTGAATTTGTTCCGGGGTTAACTTTAGTTCAAACGGGTGTTTAGTTATTACGTATCTTGAGACTTTGTCCTCTCCTCTTACACGTTTTACTTCGCATCCGATGCGTTTAAGCGAATTTATATATACTCTTAAAGTATCAATGGAAATTTTTTCTCTTAAATACGGGTGATTGAATAAATAATTTGAAATGTCTTCATATGATTTGGGACCTTCAATTAGAAGCGAAAAAATCAAAAGTGATTTAAAGCCTGTGAATGACATTAAATTATAAGTAACCTTCTGTGTTTTTGCAAATTCTTTCATGCTTGTCTCCCCGTAAACATTTTACTATAAAATTAATGGCATGTGCAAGGTTTGATTTTGACGCTGATTATAATTTGTCAATTAAATTTTTTGTTATTTTTACTTAATTTCATTAAATTTTCTTCATTAAGATTTAAGAACTTGAATTTTTTATTGATATTATAAGGGGCATGGACAATTGTAAATTTTATTTTAATATTCTTTACTTGTCAAATATTTAACTTAGATTTACATTAAAAAACGTGGAGGGGGCGCGTAACTGAATTTCAACAGGACGGCTGCCGGATAGTTAAATAATCAGGAATACAGAAAGAGGTGATGGCGAAAAAGGATAGTTGGAAAAATGGTTTGAAAGGTAAAGAGGTAAAGGTTAAAATTTTTTGAAGTGCGAGAATGATTAGGGATATTTTTTTTAAGTTTTTATTCCGGGAAAAAAAGATTTAAGGAGATGAGGAGATAGTTGTATTATTAAAAGCTTGCGAAATTGCAGGCTTTTTTATATTATATAAATTATGGCACAAGAACTTGAAACAAAACTTGTTATTGCTTTAATGTCAGGAACATCCTGCGACAGTATTGACGCTGGTTTGTGTGAGGTGCATCCTGATATGTCAGTTAAGCTTATTTCCGGAATTAACTATAAATACCCGGAACATATCAGAGCTAAAATTTTTCAGCTTTTTTCAGGTAATGTGTCTGTTAAAGATATCTGCCAGATGAATTTTGCAATTGGTCATTGTTTTGCTGAAGCCTGTAAAGTTCTTATATCAGAGCATGGAAAACCTGATTTTATTGCAAGCCATGGACAGACAATTTATCATTATCCGTTTGATGAAAAACTTGATAAAATACCTTTAAAAAGCACATTGCAGATTGGAGAAAGTGCGGTTATTGCAGAAGAAACAGGATGCTTAACTATTTCAAATTTTAGAGAAGCAGATATTGCCGCAGGCGGTCAGGGGGCTCCTCTTGTTTGTTTCGCTGATGAAAAATGGTTTAAGCCTTTAAAGAAAAATCTGCTTGTGCAAAATATCGGCGGGATTTCAAATGTTACTGTGATTTCAGATGAATTTCCAACTTTTGGCTTTGATACAGGGCCGGGAAACATTATCATTGATTATTGTGCTAATAAATATTTTAAACAGTCTTATGACAAAGACGGTGCAATCGCAGATTCCGGCAAAGTCTCTGAAAGCTGGCTTGAATGTCTTATGCAGGATGAGTATTATTTTAATGTCCCGCCTAAAACTACAGGAAGAGAATATTTCTCTGTTGAATATATCGAAAACGCGCTGCGTTTCGGCCCTAAAAAGCCTGAAGATATTATAGCAACAGCAACAGCACTTACTGCGAAAACAATAACTACAGCTTATGAAAGATTTATTTATCCTGATATTGACGTAAAAGAAGTTATTATAGGCGGCGGTGGTGCTTATAATCCAACTTTAATGAAATACCTCAGGCATTATTTGCCTAAGCATATAGATTTAAAAACGCATGAGGCATACGGAATTTCTAATAATTTTAAAGAAGTTATGGCGTTTGCTCTTCTTGGATATTGTACTTATTACGAGATTCCTAATAATCTGCCTTCGTGTACAGGTGCTTGTAAAAGGGTTATTTTAGGAAAAATGGCTAATTGATTTTTTTATTTGTTTTGGTATAAGTTTATTAACTAATGTAAATATTATTCTTATTTCTAGCAAATATAATTTTTCAGTAGTATTCTTTATGATGTACATTATAGAAAACAAAAAGGAGAAAAAATGATTAATAAAGTAGCATTCACAGGTAGAGAAACAATGTTAACAGATGGATTACAAAAGGCTTCACAAAAGGCTCAGGAATTTGTATCTTCATCTTCTGTATTACCAGCATTACCCCAAAAAAATATTGCAAAACCGGTAATCAAAGAAGCAGTTTATACAAGTCCGTTTGCCCCTACAGGTAATCCTGCCGCTGATGAAAATTTCTTAGATGCCGTAAAAAAAGAAGGCAGCAAATTAAACTTGTTTATTTAGTGATTTAATAGCATTAGGAATGTACCTGATTGTGTCGGATGCCAAAACTCCGTAAGCAGTCAGGTCATTTTTTGCCAAATCTCCGGCAAGACCATGAAGATAGACTCCTAATACCGATGCATCAAAAGTATTCATGTGCTGTGCTAAAAAACCTGCAATCATGCCGGCTAATACATCTCCGCTTCCGGCTTTTGCAAGCGCACTGCTGCCGGTTTTGTTGTGATAAATTGTTCCGTATTGGGATGCAACAATTGTCCTGTGAGATTTTAATACGGTAACGCAGTTATAGGTTTTACATATTTCCTGTGCTGAATTTTCGGGATTTTGTAGTATTTTATCAAGATTTGTATGCAAAAGTCTTGAAGCTTCTTTGGGATGAGGAGTAAGAATCGTATTTTGGGGCAATTTTATTTTATTTTCTGCAAGAATATTCAGACCGTCTGCGTCTATTACTGTTGGAAGATTTTCAGCCATAGAAATAGTTTGTTTAAAAAGTTTGACAGCTTCATCAGATGTTGAAAGTCCGCATCCTATGAGTAAGACTGTTGAAGTTTTTATAATATCCGGAATTTTTTCAACAGGAGCAAGAACAATTTCCGGTGAAAGCGATGAAACAGCTCTTAAAACATTTTCATGGCTTGCAAGTTCAACATATCCGGCACCGGTTTTCAGCGCAGAAGCAGATGACAAATAAGCCGCTCCTGTCATATATTCTGAACCTGAGACATTTAAAATTTTTCCGAAAGTTCCTTTATTTGAATTTTCCGGTCTTTCCGGCAGTTTTGGTATATTATAATCCATTTTGTCTTATAGCCTCATACACTACAATTGCAACGGAATTGGATAAATTCAGGCTTCTTTGACCTTCTTTCATCGGAATTGTAAGTGCGTTTTTATCTTTTACGTAAATATCAGGCAGTCCTCTTGTTTCCGGACCGAAAACAAGAAAATCACCATCCTGAAATTTTATATCAGTGTATAATCTTTTTGTTTTTGTTGTCAGATAATAAAAGTTAGCATTTTTATTTGCATCAAGCAATTCGTCCATTGACTCAATTTTGTGTAAATCAACACTATCCCAGTAGTCTAATCCTGCGCGTTTTGTGTATTTACTGGATAGTGAAAATCCCAGTTTGCCGACAAGATAAAGAGAAGCACCTGTACATGCACACAGTCTTGCAATATTTCCTGTATTTTGCGGAATTTCAGGCTCGTATAGAACTATATTAAGTTTAGCCATTTTATTAATCCTTTTTGAATAATTTAGGGCTCTCCACAATTACAGGTATTGCTCTTACAACACAAAATATAATCGCAGCCCAGACAAATATCATTGTTATAATATGTAATACAGGAGTCCCGTCCCACAATTCCATGCCTGGAGTATTTACAGCAATCAAAAGAAGAAAAGCCAGAACTTTTGCAACTGCATAACTTATTCGCATAAAACGTGATGCACATATAAATTTTCCCCAAGAAGTGGATTGCATTGATTTTTCTCCAAAAGCAGTCATTCCTTGAGACAGAGCTACACTTCTAATTCCGTCTGTTGTGAAGGCTCTTGCTGCACAAATAAGCGGGAATATTATACTTATCCATCCCATAACTGAAAAGACAATCCAGTATGAAATTTCGACAATTCTGTCGCCTAAAATATCAAGAACTGAACCCCATTCTGATGACTGATTTAATTTCCTTGCAAGATAACCGTCCAGCCCATCCATTGAAAATGCGATAATTGTCAGTACAAATGCAATCAAATAGGCCCATGTTGTTTGAACATAAAGTAAAGCAATTGCACCGTAAGCTACAAATACACGTGATACTGATACAATATTTGCAAGGTTGTTTTTAATATTCATTGATGTCTCTCCGATTTGAATGTTTGAATTTATTTTTTTGTTCTTGAAAGTGCAAAATTAACTTCATCAAGTTTTTTTACTCTATCACCAAGCATAATTTTTTCGGCTTCTTCAAGAATTTGAGTAACCATACAGCCGTTATCTCCGTCAGAACGGGCTTTTTTACCTGTCGAACAGCAGCTTATAAAGTGCTGGCATTCAAGTTTCAAAGGTTCAATTTCAAGGTAATCAAGCTTGATATTTTGAGAATTATCCTTAACAAAATTGTCATATATAACAAGTTTGTTTTCAGGAACAGTGTCGTCTAAAATCGCAGTGGCTTTTGTTCCTCTGACAAGGAGCTGTACATGTTTCCTCGGTGTAATCCAGCTTTCTGAAATATGACCTATAACCCCGTCTTCAAACTGAATTCCGACATGAGTTATGTCCATAATGTCGTTTTGTTCTGATGAACACCCGAGTGCTGAAAGCACATGAACAGGCGCTTTCCCTGTTACATAGCTGATTAAAGATACATCATGCGGGGCAAGATCCCACATTACGCTCCTGTCATTTTTAAAGAAATTGACATTTAATCTGTCGCTCTGGGCATAAATGATTTTACCTAAAGCACCTTCTTCAATAAGCATTTTTAAGCGGTTAACCGCAGGATGATAAAGCAGCAGATGCCCGACCATCAAAACAAGTCCCTTTTCATGCGCAAGTTTTGTCAAATCTCTGGCTTCAGCAGCAACTGTTGAAATAGGTTTTTCAACATAAACATTTTTACCGGCTTCAAGCATGGCTTTAACCATTTTATAGTGTGTGTGGCTTGGGGTAACAACACATACGCCTGTTATATCTTTATTATTGATAATTTCATGGAAATCTTTTGTAACCTTGACTCCCGGATACTGTTCTGTTACTTTTTTAAGGTTCTCTTCATCAATATCGCAAACAGTATCCAGTACGTTTAAATTATAAAAGTTCCGTACGATATTTCTTCCCCATACACCGCAGCCTATTACTGCAACTTTTTGTTCACTCATTTTAATTCCCTAATTTTCTTTTTCTCTCTATATTAAAGGCTTGCGCCTCTTTATTTATATAATACTACTCAAAGATTTTTTTGCAAACTCTTTTTTATGCATTATTTTCATTTTGCCCTTGTTGAAGGGCTGCAAGTCTTAATTGGTGCATTTCTTCGCATTTTTCATAGAAAAGTTCTCTGTCAGCTTCAGGAAAATACACAGATAATTTATCTAAAAGACCTTTTGGAAATTCCGAATATTTTGCCATTCTATCTAAGATATCATCATTTAGCGGATAAACAGACCTAAAATTTTTGTAATAAATTGCTTTGACTTCTTCTTCCGAACGTGCAGGATTTTCCATTGGTTTTGTTCCAAGTTTATAAGTTACGTAGTTTGTGTCAAAATACGCAGGGGTATATTTTTTCATTATTATTCTCATGATAAAGTCAAAGTCAGACATTGTTTTGAATTTCAGGTCAAAATAATTCTCTTTTTCAATCATTGATTTTTTGAAAAACATGGCCTGTCTTGCACAAGGCATAGCCTGAAAAGCATTATACATAGAAGGTGCAAATAGAAATACAAACCCTTGAGGATGTCTGCAGTAAGCTGGTGCAAATGTAAAGTCAGCATTATTTGTTTCCATAAGGTTTACGATGTCATAAATAGAAGTTATATCATGTATAAAATCATCACAGCTCAAAAACGTGATATATTTACCTTTTGCCCGCATTACACCTTTGTTGTAGGCATCAAATTTTCCTGTATCGCGTTCCGAAAAAAACGTAAAGAACCCTTTGTTCTTGTAGTCTTTAAGCATTTCGACAGTTCCGTCATTTGATGCTTTATCAATTACCATGTGCTCAATATACGGATATGTCTGTAATTCAAGCAGTGATATCAATAAATTAAAGTCATCTGCCAGATTATTTTCAAGCAGATTGTAAGTCGGCGTAACTATAGTAACGTAGGGTTCCATTTTTTATCCTCATATTGTCAAATTTTTTTTTCTTATAATACCATATCGCAGGTATTTTTACGAATTGTTAAGAGATGTAAATTATATATATAATTTACAACAAAAAATGTTCAAAATGAGTTTAAATATAAGTAGTAGTGTTTATTAAGAGTGGTATAGGAGGTTATTATGACTCAGTATACTTCAGTTTCGCCTGCTGAAACAGGCATTATGACCGGAATAGTATCTGCCGGTATAGGTTACACACTTGCTCCGCGTAAGTACAATCTTGAACAGCTGTTGACGCAAAAACAGGATGTTTTTGAAAAGTCGTTTCCTGAAAACGTTATGAAAAATGCAGGAAAAGAACAAAGAAAAGCTCTTGATGTCATCATTGACGGCCGGAAAATTCTTAAGAACGCATCAAAAAATAATTCACTTGATTCAAAACTTGCCGAACTTTTAAATGCTCCAAAGTATTCAAAAGCATACAGAGCTGTTAAAGATTTTCTGCCAAAAGCAAGGGTGCAGACTGCTATTGTTTTCGGAATTATAGGTGCACTTGCAGGAGTTTTCGGCAGAATTATTTTTGGAGATAAATCTGACGTTTAATAATTTGTATAAATATCACGCAGGATATATTCTTCAAGCGATTTTTTCTCATTAGGTTTTGTTTTTGAATCATGAATCATAATAGCAAAGGCATATTTTTTGCCGTTTCTTGAAGTAATATATCCGGCAATGCTGCTTACGTTTGTTAAAGTTCCTGTTTTTGCTTTTAAATTATCTTTAAAATACAGCATTCTGTTTGTTAAAGTCCCTTCGCCAGCTGCCGGCAGATTTGCTTCAAGCAATTGTTGTACTTCATTTTTCGCAAGAAAGCTGCTCATAAAATCAGTTGTCATGATATTGTTTTTTGAAACTCCGCTGCCATCAACAATTTTTATATCATCATAATTAAGATTAAGCTTTTTAAAATATGCGTTAATCATGTTTTGTGAATTGGCAAGAGAGCCCGTATTTTTGGCGTAATTTGCTCCTGCAAGCTTAAATACTGTTTCTGCTATAAAATTGTTGCTGTTTATTAAGATTTCTTTTACAGCTTTTTCTATTGGATGTTTTACTTCTGATACAAGATATATATTAGAAGATGGAGTTTTTTTCTGCTGAAAACTTCCGTAGTAATCCATTTTTGCGGAACGTATCGCATCCTCCAGCCTTAGAATAAAATATCTTTTCGGATTGTTAATCGGAACATATTTCGTAATTTGAGTTTTGACTGTTCCTTCTACCTTCAGCATATCTGGTGAAATACTGTTGTTTCTGCTGATTGTAATAGTATTTTCTTTGCCTGTTACTGCAAGATTCATAAACGTTGTCGGGTAAAATTTAGAGGTATATATATTGACAGGGGCGCCGTTTATCGTAGATGCTACAGTGATTCCCAGTTTATTGCCGTCAATATTATATGAACTGAATTTTGGCATCAGAGGATTTAAATCATCATCCCATTGCCATCCTTCGCCCCATTCATTACTGTCAAAGATATAATCATCAATAAATATGTTTTTTGGAGAAATTATTTTTTTCTCTTTTACTGCTTTTGCAAATAAGCTGTTCAGGCCTGCAGATGTCAAAAATGGATCTGCTCCAAGTTTTAGATATAATTCATTATTAGTATTTTTATATAATTTGGTAGAAAATTCATAATTTGTTCCAAGTTTGTCTAATGAAGCCGCAAGTGTTATGAGTTTTAGAGTTGATGCCGGAAGCATTGCTTTATCTTCGTTGAGATCATAAACAGTTTTGCCTGTCTGAACTTCTTTTACAGAAATTGAAATACTGTTTTTATTAATATCAGATTGTGCTACGGTTTTATCTATAGCAGCAGCTGACACAGAATTTTTTACTCCTGAAATTAAAATTAAACAAAGTAAAAATGTTAAAAATTTTTTCATAAAACTACAACCTCGTAAGATTTTTTTATATCGTTAATACAAGTACATTTATTTCTGAATTCATACATAGGAGAAAAATCTATGCAGGCAGAAAATGCTCCTTCTTTCTGGTCTTTGATTTCAGAAATTGTTTCTCCCTTATAATCTATAATTCTTGAATGGCCTAAATTCCATTCATTATTTTCAATATAACCTGATTGCGTTAATGCTACTATATATGTCTGGTTTTCAACAGCTCTGCATCGGGTCATACACTCCCATGGCACAGGCTTATTAAGCCCCCAGGCAGCACAGTTTATAAAAAGATCTGCTCCTGCTTTTCTGTATGCTCTGTAAATTTCAGGAAACCTTATATCATAACATATTGTAAGCCCTGTTTTAACTCCTTCAATATCTACCATGACAGGGTTATTACCGGTTTCTACAAATTTTCCCTCATCACATCCGTAATATGAATACAGATGATTCTTAGAATACAGTGCGACAAGTTTCCCTTCTCTGTTTAATACAGGACATGTATTATAATAATGGCCTTCTTTTTCTGTAATAAAGCTTCCTCCGGCAATCCATGTATTGCATTGTTTGGCAATATCAGAAAGGAATTCAATCGTTTCACTGTTATTAATATTTTCTGCACTTTCTCTAAAATGTTTGGGCGACCAGCCTACAGTCCAGACTTCTGGCAGAACAATCAGATCTACGTCTTGTTTGATATCGCGCATAACAAGATTTTGTATTGTGTTAAAATTTGCAAATTTATCCCCGATTTTTGAACACATCTGTATTGCTGATATGTTTAATCGTTTTTTCTGTCCCATAATTTTTGCTTTTTTGCCTCGTTATAGATTTCAGCTGCGTTATTATCAAGAATAAAGAGTTGTTGTTTTATTTTTTCTTTTATTGCTGAAAGTTCTTCGTCTGTAGCATCTTGTCTTATATATATAGGCTGACCGTAGATATTTAAAATATTACATTTGCCCAAAGGTGTTTTCATTTTATCCCACGATGGCAGACTAATAAATGTTTTTTGCGGTGAATACCAGGTAACCGGAATTATGGGAGCCCCTGACATCTGGGCTAACTTAATTGCTCCGTTTTTAACTTTATGAAGCGGGCCATGCGGTCCGTCAACCATTATTGCAACATTTTCTCCATTTTTAAGTCTTGCAAGCATCTGCATTGTTGATTCAACAGATCCTTTTTTGCCAGAAGAACCGCGTACAACTTTAAATCCCCAGTTTTCGCATACCTCGGCTACAATCTGCCCGTCTATAGAATTGCTGATTAATATACTCAAATTTTTTCTGTCTTTAATTCCATGGACCAGAAACTGATTTGCGTGCCATAAAGCAAATATGCATGGCGGATTAACAGGATGATTGTGATTTTCTATATGAGTAAATTTCTCTTGTAATCTTAAAATTCTATATGCAGTGTTTGTTATAAATTTCAGATTACTATCATTAATCAATCTAACCATGCTTTTTATTATATCACGATTTACTTGAAAAGTTTATTAAAATTTGTTATAATAAAGTATGTAGGAATTTTATTGAAAGGAGAGCTAAATGAAAAAATCAGATAGTTTGAGAGCTTCGGGGGGGGGGCACTTTCAGCTGGCAGAAGGACTGTAAGTCAAGTAGTT
>CALVEO010000029.1 GCA_944326615.1 Candidatus Gastranaerophilales bacterium
GTATGACGTCCGCCTTCTTCTTTAGTCAATACGTAAACGTTTGCTGTGAATTTAGTGTGCGGATGAATTGTTCCCGGTTTAGCAAGAACCTGACCGCGTTGAATATCAGTTTTATCAATACCACGTAACAATGCACCGATGTTATCACCTGCTTGACCCTGGTCAAGAGATTTTCTGAACATTTCAACACCAGTAACAGTTGTTTTTTTAGTTTCACCTAAACCAACGATTTCAACTTCATCACCAACTTTAACAATACCACGTTCTACACGTCCTGTAGCAACAGTACCACGACCAGTGATAGAGAATACGTCTTCAACAGGCATCAAGAACGGTTTGTCTAAATCACGAACAGGTGTCGGGAAGTAAGAATCGATAGCATCCATCAATTCCCAAATTTTGTCAACCCATTTATCTTCACCGCGCTGAATTTTCGGATTAGCTTGAGCAGCTTCTAAAGCTTTCAAAGCAGAACCATGGATAAACGGAATGTTATCACCATCGAATTCATAAGAAGAAAGAAGTTCTCTAACTTCCATTTCAACTAATTCTAACAATTCAGGATCATCAACCATATCGCATTTGTTCAAGAATACAACAAGGTTAGGAACACCAACCTGACGAGCTAACAGGATGTGTTCACGAGTCTGAGGCATAGCACCGTCTGTTGCAGCTACAACAAGGATAGCACCATCCATCTGAGCAGCACCTGTAATCATGTTTTTAACATAGTCAGCGTGGCCCGGGCAGTCAACGTGAGCATAGTGTCTTGTTGCTGTTTCATATTCTACGTGAGCAGTAGAGATAGTAATACCTCTTGCTTTTTCTTCCGGAGCTGCGTCGATTTCATCAAATTTTTTCAAAGCAGCTTGTCCTGCAGCAGCCAATACAGCTGTGATAGCTGCTGTTAATGTTGTTTTACCGTGGTCAACGTGGCCAATTGTACCGATGTTAACGTGCGGTTTGGTACGTTCGTACTTTTCTCTAGCCATGAGATTAATCTCCTTTTTTCTACTTATACTACAATACTAATTTGGTATTTTAAGCCATATAATATATAATATTTGCTCAATATTTTTTGTCAACAGAATATAAAAAGGCCGTCTTAATTAAGACAGCCTTTAATTAGTAAAATCATCTATTCTTCAGTTTCTTCTGTGTCTTCTGCCGGAGTGTCATCTTGGAAATCTTCTTCATCAACAGCCTGCTGGTTCATTTCTTCTTCGATTTCCTGCTGAAGTTCATCAACTTCTTCTTCCGCGTCATCAATGATTTCTTCAGGAGTTTCCTCATAGTTAGATATATTTTGCGCTTCTGCTTTTTCCATCTGGGAGACACTCTTGATATCAATTTTCCAGCCAGTCAATTTGTGGGCTAATCTGACATTCTGACCTTCTCTGCCGATTGCAAGGCTCAGCTGGTCATCCGGAACAACCACCATTGCTTCATGTGCATATTCATCATCTGCTAAGATGTCAACAGACACGACTCTTGCAGGAGATAAAGCGTTAACGATGTATTCAACAGGGTCTTCCGAATATCTTACAATATCAATTTTTTCATTTTTCAATTCGGAAACAATTGTCTGAATTCTTGAGCCGCGCGGCCCGATGCAGGCACCTACACTGTCAACTTCCGGATCATTAGACCATACTGCAATTTTTGTCCTGTAGCCGGCTTCTCGTGAAATTGATTTAATTTCGACAATTCCGTCTTCTATTTCAGGAACTTCAAGCTCAAATAATTCTCTTACAATTTCAGCATGAGCGTGAGATACTATTACCTGCGGCAGTCTTGTTGTTTCTTTAACATTAAGAACAAAAACTCTTATTCTGTTGCCCGGTTTGTAGTATTCTCCTGGGATTTGTTCTTTCTGAGGCATTATGGCATCAATCTTGCCGATATTTACAATTACGTTGCGGTTTTCAACCCTTTGAATAATGCCTGTTGTCAGTGTACCTTTCTTTTCCAGAAATTCATTTAAAACGAGATTTCTTTCTGCTTCTCTGATGCGCTGTGTAATAACCTGTTTAGCGGATTGAGCGGCAATACGGCCGAATTGTTCGGGAGTTACTTCAATTTTAATTTCATCGCCTACTTCTACATCTTCTGCGATTTCTTTTGCATCACCTAAAGTAATTTGAGTATCAGGATCTTCAACTTCATCAACAACAAGTTTTGTTCTGAAGACTCCTATTTCGCCTGATTGTTCATCCAAAATTGCTTCAATATTTGTGGCTTCTTTTATATGCATGTGTTTTTTGTAAGCTGCTACCATAGCATCGCACAAAGAAGCTATTAAAACTTCTTTAGATATGCCTCTTTCTCTTTCAAGTTCTTCACAAGCTTCAAATAATGCTGTTCCGATTTTAATCATTTTTTATTTCCCTTTCTTTTGTTAAGTCTATAAGTTAATAAGTGAATAAGAAAATAAGTCGTTTACGTTAAGTTATCATTTTCATTATTCTCTAAATATTTTTTTAGCCCCATTAATAAAGCATTAACTTTTTTTATTTGTTCAGAAGTCTTACTTATATCTTTAGAAAAATTCAAATGCTTTGCAATTAAAAGCTGAGTCTCTAATTCGGCAAGTGAACCTGTAGCTATAGAAATAAATCGTAATGTTTCCTTATCGGAAAATCTTCCGCATCCCTCTGCGATATTGGAAGGGATAGAAACTGCACAACGACGCATCTGGGAAACTAATCCAAACATCTCATTTTTTGGAAAAGATTCTGTTAATTTATAGATATCAAAAACAAGTTCCATTGCTTGTTTCCATACTTCCATATCTTTATGATGCATATTAGCCTTTCTGTGCGAAGCACCTATACGAACCTATTTACTTATTATCTTATTCACCTATTCACTTGACTAATCTATATACAATTTTGCCGATTGAATATTGTCTTTCGGGATTTGCAATTCCTGACCGTCATCAAACCGGAAAAATTTCAATCCGTTTGTATCATCGTAATCAAGAATTTCTCCTTTAAATATTTTTTCTGTTTCGCCTTCAAGCGGTATTTTAAGCTTTAAACTTATTCTTCTGCCGTTAAAGATAACAAATTCTTTATCAGACTTGAATTTACGCTCCAGTCCTGGTGATGAAACTTCAAGGTAGTATTTAACAGGAATAAGTTCATCAAGAAAATCAGAAAGACTTCTTGTAACATTTTCGCAATCATCAAGCGTAACATCTTTTTCCTTAGAATAAAGATAAATCCTCAAAAACCACCTATGATTTTCTTTAACAAATTCGATTTCTATAGGAATATACCCGAAGCGCATGGCTGTATTTTCAATTAACGGTGTAATTTTTTCCAAGATATCATGCCTGTTAATTTCCTGTTTCATAAAAATCTTACCCTTTCATAACTCCTTCTCTACTGATTGAAGGAGGTATAATTTTGATACCCTGACCCTAATCAGAGAGGGAACATACATTAGCTAAAAAAGAACGGGGGGTCCCGTTCTTTTTTATGACAATACTGCCTTGTGTATTTATTATAAATTACAAATAATCAAAAGTAAAGTTCATGTAACAATATTGTTATACATTATTTAAATTTGTTTCAATTTCGATGAAACCTTTAACATCTGATGAGTGTAACAATTTATTGTATTCTAAAGCTTTCGATGTGTATTTTTCTGAAATACTATTTTTCTTATCAGTTTTTGTTTCTTTATTAAATTGTTCTTTTAGTTTATTCATCTCATTTGACAAATTTGTCAGTTCTTTTGTTTCACTTGTAACAAGTTTTGTATACTTTTCCTGATATTTATGCAATGACTCATTATATTCAGCTTTTTGTTGTTCAAGTTTATCTTTTTTAGAATTATATTCTTCTATATTTTTATCACAATCAGCTATTTCCTTTGTGTATTTTTCTTTGTCAGAGTTAAGCTTCGTTAAATTCTCTTTAGATTTATCTAAAGATGCCTGTGCTTCATCTTTTTGTTGTTCTAAAAGCTTAATTTCTGCCTGTAGACTATATCTTTGAGAATTTAATGTGCCATAATTTGGATCCGATGGAGATAATTGTGATAATTGTGTTTCTATTGATTTCAAAGATGTTTCTTTTTCAGTAATATTACTGCTCAAACGTTGAATTGTTCCTTCTTGTTTTGTTATGTTTTGTTTTTCGGAAGTTATATTAGAATTTGTGTCATCCAATTTAGTCTGAGTATTTTCTTTTATTTCTTTTTCTGAAGAAATTTTATTATTTAAATCCGGAATTTCAGTTTCGCAATCATTTATTGCAGTTTCCAGCTTACTCAAAGCACCTTGTAATTCCCCGGAAGTTTTAGCATTAGATAATTCATTTAATACATTGTCAGATTGGATGGTACCGCCTGCACCATCTGTAGATTTTACAGTATCTATAACTGAGCCTGCAATTGAAGCTAAGGTGCCGACAGCCATTAATGCTGCTGCAAATTTGTTATCAGAGCTCTTAGACGACGGCAAATCCATATAATAGCTGCCGCCAACATTATTAAATACCTTAACTCTGTTATCGTTAAGGTCATGACGAAGCATACTATGAGACATACTGTTGTATTGTTTTACATTGAAAATAGCACCTGTACCAACAGCAGAGCGTTGAGCCATAATACCAAAACTTGGTACAGAAGTTCTGGTAGTAGTGGCAAGTTTAGTAGCGGCTGTCGTTTTGATTGATGACGAGCCTAAACTCGAAGCTTTTATATTCAGTTTTACTAATCCTGCTTTACTTACAGACATTATTCTCGTCTCTCTTTTTTTGCTCTCTAAAAATATAAACACTTTGAAAATTCAGTGATTTCACAAATATAGGAAATTGTTACAATCGTTTACATTAATAAAGCCGCAAAAATTTTTTTGTTGTTCTTAAAATTATTATGCCCATATTTTTATAAAAAAATATATATTATGTTTTCTTTACTTTCCCTCTCCTATGGGAGAGGGGTTGAAGGACAGGAGAGTGGTTTGTTGGATGTCAAGGCAAGATATCTTGAAATCAAGTCTTATACATTAATGTCATTGCGCATTTATTGCGCAATCTGGAATATGTTCTAAAAAGATCGCGCAACAAGTGCGCGATGACAAGCCTTAATATTCACACCCTCGCCCCTTTGGGAGAGGGTGTTTGAATGACCGGAAATGGGCTTATCATGTTAGGAAGTCCGGATTTCAAGCTGTTATCAATAATGAGTTTTTTAATAATATGCCAAAAATATCTTTAATGAAATTAGCCTGACATCCTGACATCTGAACTTCCGGGCTTCCATAATAAGCTACATTGCTTTGCATTCTTTACAAATAATTTGCGAGTATATATATATTAACAACATTCATAATTAAAAAACAGGTCAAAGCTTTTGGCACAAGACTTGTTTCAAAATATGCAAGTGTTTTTAACAATTACTTAACAAAAATTATGTAAATTTTTTGGCATGTACTAAATTGGTCAAAAATCTTATAAGATACAGGTTTTCAAAAATATTTTAAAATAATTGTAAAAAGATTGGCATGGAGCTTTCAAAATGTGTTTATTTTTTATTTCTTTATTCTATGATGAATATACAAAAATCTTGGGAGCGGGGATAGATACATTTATCAATCTTTTGCTCTAAAAATTATCAATCCTCAGAACGATTAAACAGTGAGAGAAATTCGTTAAAATAAGGATAGAGGAACTTATCAGGAGGTAGTGAGTCGTGTTAGAGCATGGTTATATTCAAATTTATACAGGAGACGGGAAAGGCAAAACGACAGCCGCTTTAGGTTTAGCATTAAGAGCACTCGGGCATGGCTGGAAGGTTCTTATTATCCAGTTTACAAAAGGAGACAGTGCAACTTCTTACGGAGAAATTGCAACTTCTTCAAAGTTCCTGCCGAACCTTAAGGTTGTACAATTCGGGATGGACAGAGTCTGCTATTCACATAATGTATGCATGGAAGATTACAAAGAAGCCAAAAGAGGCTGGGAATACGCAAAACAAGCGATTAATTCAGGTGAATACCAGCTTATCATTCTTGATGAAATAAACATTTGTACTGCCATGAATATGATTAAAGTATCAGATGTTAAAGAAGCGCTTTTAAATAAACCTGAAAACCTTGAAATAGTCTTAACCGGACGTTATGCACATCCGGAATTAAAAGCTATGGCTCACCTGGTAACTGAAATGAAACCTATTAAACATTACTTTGACATAGGTGTAATGGCAAGACAGGGAATTGAATATTAAGTTTTAAATATGCGGTAAAACGCATTAAAAGACCTTAAACACACAATATAAGTTAATGTAAATCCTTTTTGTTTCAGAAAATGAAATACCGGACAATCTAAGAAATTAGAAAGTCCGTTTTTTTTACTCTCTCCTCTGCCTCCCCCGAGGGCGGAAGTAGAGCGGCAGTCTCCCCCTCTCTCTTTGTGAGAGGGAGCAGCTCTTGACGAGCTTGCGAGTCATTAGAGATGCGGGTGAGGGTTTGATTAGAGGACCGGAAGTCCGGAAGGCAGGAGGTCAAGCTTATTTAGAAGGTAGGAAGCTAAGAAGATAGGCTGTTTACGGTAAAAGGATTATCGTTTACTTCCCTCGCCCCCTTGGGGAGAGGGTTAGGGAGAGGGGCTTATCAGAAGTCTGGAAGTCCGGATGTCAAGCTATTATCAGTGCTGCGCACTAAAATAACATCTATAATCAGCCTGCCTTCTTGCCATCTGTTCCTCTGTTCTTCCAGATTGCACCCCAGCCCTCCCCATTCGGGGAGGGAGCATGTTCTGGTTGTAGAGGCACGCTCTCTTACAATGTCAGAACAAATTTATGCAAAACTCAGGTGACGGATGGAACGGCTACGTTCCCCCTCCCCTGAGGGAGTGTTAACATTTCACTTTGATTTCTTAAGGGGCTGTAATGAAAAGTTGACAAATTTCTCATAAAAGAAGAAATAAATGGATGCTGAATCGTAGTCAGCCCCTGTTATTATGTGCTGAACATTGTAAATACTTTTTCTACATTCTTGCTGATAAGGTTTTTAACCGTATCATACTCTGTTGTTAAGGCTGACAATTCTGTATCAATATTTTTAAGTTCAATCTCTAAAGACTGCTCTTTATAATTTAACTTACTCTTTTTAGAATTATATTCTGCTTCTGCCTGTGCAATTGCATCATCATCCGTAACTTCAACAATATGAGCGCTGTTAGTGTAATGCCCCTGATAATAATAGCCGTCAGTATTCAATGTTGAAACAAATAACTGCCCGTTTTTTAATGCCTGGTTAAGATAATCTGAATCAGTAACCTTTTGTTGTTTTGTTTTATCAGGACATGCTCCGTACATACACAGATTGTTATACAATTGGTTATAAAAATCAGCATTTAGTGCATCCTGTGATGTTTGTGAGTTTTCCTTTGCAAGGATGAAATAGTATGACAAATCATCCGTTATATAAACGCTTTCTTTTGAAGACTCTTTATCAATCGTAAATCCGGAATTAAAACCGTCTATAGACATTGCAAAGTAAGTCAAATAGGATTTCAACAGGTTTGTCAAACTTATAGATTTAACGTTTCTGTTACCTTCTGCAATACAGTTAGATTCCTGAGCCTGTGTAATAGCATTTTGAACCGAGCTGTACATTGTACCGCCGGATTTTGCAGATTGTGCATATTGTTCGTTAACCAAAAGACTAGAAAAATCATAGGCATGTTGTAATGCCAAATCAGATTCACTATCAACATTCAAACCGATTGTAACATCTGAAGGTGCATCATAGCCTAATAGTTTTGCCATTTCAAGCAAAACTTTTTGTGCTTTATTCTCAAAAGAAGTATCTGCTGCCCCTGGAGTAGAACCTGAAGCCCACTTAGAAGGATCTTCTACAGTAGTCATTTCATACTTTCCGCTTAAAATGTCCCCGAGGGTGAGTGATCTTATTTCATTTTCAGAAAGCGCTTGTCCGTTCTTGGTAAGTATTATTTTATTTACATCTTTTTCTTTATCCGGAGTTGTTGTGGTACAAAATATTTCTTTAAATTCTGTATCATCGATTGTGCCAGATTTATCTTTATCTACACAAAATAAATCAATAAGATTTAATCCGTAAACAGCATCACCGATCTCATGTTCTACTGTTGTTGAAGTTGTTCCTGATGTTGATGTACTCGGAGTTGTACCCATTACAGTTTTTTCATATTTTGCATCTTTTAAATATTCAATAAATGCTGCTGTAGGCAGTGCACTTGCCATGCCTTTGTCAGCAATCTCTCCACCTATGCCGGCAGCGGTATAACCTTCATCACCAAGATCTATAATAGAATTTACCACTGATGCATCTACTTGATTTAACAAACCTAACTGATACAAAAATGCGTTACGTGAACCATCGTTCGTAGCATTGGTGTCACCCTGTGTAAACTTGTTACTACCTGTAGGATCACCATTTTTATTAATAATTCCGGCTGCAACAGCAGCTTGGAACATATCTTCTGATAAAACTATTCTGCCCTGTGTATCAGTAATAAGATAAGGATCATATTCATTTAATGCAGAAGGTGTCATCATGATATCATAAGACAGATCATAAATTGTACCTGTTCCATCTCCGTTGTTATCCCCATCCCATATAAGTTTTGTAGCATTAAGAGCACTCTGATATTCGTCGGCAGCTTTTTGCAAATCACGTGTAACAGAAAGTTTTTCCTGTGCAATTTGCATGGATTGAAATTCGCAATTCATTTTTCTTGAAGTTATGGCTAAAAATCTTGCTTGTGAAGCTGCCAATCCCATTTTTTAATCCTTTCTGATTGTTTTGCCTTTTCGATATCTCAATCAGTCGCTGCGTTTTTTACCCTGTTTTTACGGTTTCATCCGGCGCTTGCTACTGCTTTGGATTTCCTTTCGATTTATCTTAGTAACAACATGTCTGTTATACGAATTGACGGTATTTTTAGGACAAAACTTTAAAAAATAAATAAGTTCATGTTACATTTGTTAACATAATTAATATTATTAGAAGTGAATAAGTTAATAGGTGAATAAGAGAATAAGTCATTGTTCTAAGATAAGCCTTTTATCGTAAATAGCCTATCTTCTTATCTTCCTTCCTAACTTCTAGATCAGCTTGCCCTCCTGACATCCGGCCTTCTTGACCTCTAATAAAACCCTCTCCCGCATCTCTAATGACTCGCTTGCTCGTCAAGAGCTGCTCCCTCTCACAAAGAGAGAGGGAGCAGCGTAGCCGCTGCACCCGTCACCTGAGTCTTGCATGAACTTTGGATGTCATTGTGAGGGGGAATGTAGCCGTTCCATCCAGCACATACTCCCTCCCTTGGGGGAGGGCTGGGGAGAGGGTAACAATCAGAAGAACAGAAGTTCGGAGGGTAAGAGGGCAGGCTGATTACAGAAGTTATTTTTGTGCGTAGCACCAATTATAGTTTTCTTTTTAATATCACCCACCCCTTTACTTCCCCTCCCCTCAAGGGAGGGGAAACATTGCCGTTCGTCACACTGTTTTTGGCTTTAGATGACTATTGCTAATTCCCTCCCCGAATGGGGAGGGTCAGGGTGGGGTACAATTCAGAAGATAAGAGGGTAGGAGGATAAGCTTTTTAACGTAAACGGCCTACCATCTTATCTTCCTAGCTTCCTACCTTCTAAATATGCTTGACTTCTCTTGGCAATCAAAAGTTGGGGTTTCGCCCTCAGAATGATACAAACACCCTCTGTAAGAAATGGTCTTAATTACTTCAAATCAATAAGCAGATCATACATTTTATCAATTTTGTCTTTAACTTCTGAAAACTGATCTTTCAAATCTACAAAACTATGAATTGTAACAAATTTTTCTTCAATTTCTTCAATAATTTCTCTGTGCTTTTTTTCTAGCTGTTCGGGAGTTACAAAAATTTTTTGCTGAACAAAAAACATTAAAACAACAATGATTATTGGGGAATATTCTATAATTTTTTCCATAATATCCTTTCGTTAAAGAGTTATCGGCCAGTAAAAATCAACAAGATATGATGCGGCATCCATAGGATGCGACAAAAATTTAAGCTCTTTTGACTGTTTTATCTGCTGATATGTCGGAATATCTATTTTTGAGGAGCCTTCTTTATATTTAAGGTTATAAATGTTATAAAGAAGCTTTTCACATTTTTTATCAACAAACAGGCATATTTCACCATCTGCAGAACGTACTTTTGCATTGAAGGCCATAATTCTGTTTTTTATCGGCGGATTGAATGCTTTAATTTGAATATCTACATCGTAACCGTATTGCAAAAGTTTTTTCTTTATTATTACGTAATTCGTATATTCGCTGGTGCAGCTTCTGTTATCTCCTGATGCATCACCGTTTACAATTATTTTTCCTTTATGATTTGGATAACGCCTGTAAAATTCATCGCAGGCTTTTGCAGTTGTAGTATTTTCCATTGCAATTTCATCAAAATAAAAAACTTTATCATCAGTTTTATGTGCAAAAACCCAGCACATAGGATCAACGTTAAAGTCACAGGAAATATGCAAATCCATATCAGGCTGATAAGTTATGTCTTTTATGTTTTCGTCGGTAAAATCTTTTATTACAAGCCCGTTATTATATTCTCCGTTTTGCGCCAGTACAAAAATATTGTAGTACTGTTCATCGTAAATCTTTTTTAATTCTTCGCAAAAGCCTTCGGGCAAATAAATATTCTGGGTTGTCGGAGCTGTAATAAGCCTGTAATTAGGAGCCGGGTTTTCAACAAATGTTTTATAAATCCAGCCTCTTTGCATCTCAGGATTTGTATGACCAAAAATGCGGTATGTAAAATTTTTCCATACCTTTTTAACTCTCTGGCGCATACGGCCCAGAAGCATTTTGAAAGTGTCGTAAGGGATATCCGACATTTCTTCTATCTCTACAAAGCCCAAATTTAAAGACTTTAATTTATTCGGTTCGTCAAAATGCCTGAAAAGAATTTCCGAGCCGTTTTTGAAAGAGAGTTTCTGTAAAGTCGACGACCATTCATAATCTTTACCGTCAACAAAGCCGAAATTTTCCAAATGTTCAAAGTAAGTCTGCAGTGTGGTATCTCTCACAAGAGTGTAAGTCTGGGCACCTACAAGTCCGTGTACTCCCGGAAATTTTAATGCCAGCAAAATTCCAAGAAGCGAGCCTGAAAAAGTTTTTCCCGAACCGTAACCTCCCTGATAAACCGCAACATCCAGTGTATAATCATGCGGAATTTCCAAAAATTCCCGCTGAGCCTTTAATAATTTGTATAACATAACTATTTGCGCCTGTAATATCCTTTCACCTGTGTTCCGTCTGAACGTTTATAACCTTTTACATAAACAGCACCTCCAGACTGAACAGCATTTTTAACATCATGTTCAGACATTACGTCCCCTTTGGATAAGGCTTTGTCAATCAGCTTTTTATTTATTGCGTATTCTTCAGGAGACATTGTTCCAATTTCTTCTCTTGTATAAATTCTGCCGTTATAGGGACTTGATTCAAAATCTCTCAAATCTTTAGGCGATGTAATTATATCTCCGCTTTTAATTCTGTTATATATTTTGTCTGCAATCATATCTTCAAACATCTTTTGTGTAGTAAGATGCTGAAAATGACTCGTTTCATTTTTTACCTCTTCTCCTATCTCTCTGCCGACAGCGTTATTCCACAAATCCATATTGCGTTCGCCTGACGGCTGTGTATGCATTATATCTCCGATTTTTTCATATGCATCACCTAGAAATTTCGCACTGCCGGCTCCGCTGTTTGCCGTAATATAGGCCTGCATAAATGCATGTCTGAATGCATCTATTTCATCATCCCAGCCGGGTGTTACTTTATTTTCTTTTAAACCATACTTTTTCCCGTATTCCAAAGCTTTGTTTTCATAATACAATGGCATCTGGTATTTTTTTGCTGTCATAAAAATTCTCCTTTCTAAAAAAAGCCACCCGTTTATGCGGATGACTTAATGTGTAATATAAAACTTTTGATTTTCTATTCTTAAATTTACTTTATCTGCCGGAATACATCGTCTGTAATAATCTACTTTATCATTAGTATATAAAATTGAAGCGTCTATATAAATAGGCATTATATTTCCGTTATTTTGTACTAAAACTATTGAGGAAGCACCTTCACCAACACGCATTGTATGCATTTTGAGTCCTATAAACGGACTATATTTCGCATTTATTCTGTTTAGTTCAGGTTTAATAGTATTTATACTGTAAATTGAAGTGAAATAACAAATATACTTAGTATCTTTAAATTCTGTTTTGTATATTAAATCTTTTTTAAGTGCCAGATTAATATATTTTGTTATAGCATTATTATTTTTAAATGCACAGAACAGTATAATCAAAATAACAGGAATTAATATTAAAATCTTTTTCATCTTAATATTATATTACAAGTTTTAAATTTTTGGTATTAGCCGAACAGATATTATTTTTGCACATTAAATCTCTAATCTTTAATTAAAACGTGATTTCCGTTAAAATACTTTTGGTCGTGTTAATTTAAGGGAGAAAGTGCCGCATTAGCGGCACTTTCATTTATTCTCTTCCAGTAAAAAATTATTTGCGTTCTCTATCCCGTATTGTTCAAGCACAAATTTAAAACACTCAAGCCAATCAATTTTTTCTTCAACCTCAGGCACCTGTGCAAATGAACTTACAACTTCAAACAACTCTTTCAAACGCGATTTTCTCTCAAATGATGCGCGCCTGTCTCCGTAACGATAAATATAGTTTGCGTTTCTGACATTATCGTCTATTTCTACAAAGCTTGTTTTCCCTCTGTCGTTCACTCCTATAAGCTCTTTGCCAAGTTTGAAATACGAAATTATTTCAGCAGTTTTTTCAACCATTGGTACAATAATTTTTCTGTTTATTGAATCGAGCATCATATTCAATCGTGCTTCCTGCCCGCTTACAGAATAATTAAGCTCTGTTGCCGTACGCTCGGCTGACTGAATATTTCCTGCCATATTCTTGAAAATTCCCGTTGCACTTTCAATTGTGGATTTAAAGTAATTCAAAAAATCCCATCCCACCATTGCTTTATCAAACGACAACGGTGTCGGCGCTGTAGGCATTAACGCTGCATCGTATTCTATAATTTTGCCCGGTCTTACATCCTGCTGCCCTTTAAAACAGCCTTTTGGCGCAAGATATGGAGGATTCATCATTAAAGTCAAAGCATCTATCTGCTTATTTAATATAGTCGATGCAAAGCTGTTCAAAATTAAAGCAACTCTCAAAGGAGAAATACCTCTGCCCGTAACAGGTGATTCTATAATATTTGCGTGTATAAACGGATTTATAACAAACGGATTGCTCTCAAATCTTATAATTTCACATCTTGCAGCAACAACTATGAGCCAGTTTTTCAATAGTGTGCCGTCAGACAGCTCTATATCTCCCCAGAATTCTAAAATCTCAACTTTTTTACCTTCAACAGCATTTTCATTGTTGTCTTGTATTTTTTTTGATGCCACCACTCCTTTCAATATTTCCAATTTCCTTTCATCAAGCAGATTATTTGCTTTATCTGAATAAAGTTCATCTATTGTTGAATATGTTCTGTATATTTTTGCGCATTTATCCCAGTTATCGCGGTTAAATTTATCAAAAACAAAATCTTCTGATTTTATATGTTTCACTTTTGCGTTATCATAAATAACTCTGTCATCTATGGTAAATCCTCGTTTTTCAGGATTTAATATCTGTTCTTCCATAGTTTGTGCGCGTCTTACGGATTTAATTTTTGTTTCCCAGCCAACAAAAAGAGTGCTTTCACCTGTCTCTACAATTCCGTCAATAACTTTTTCAATTTCATCTTCTATATGCATCTGTTCAAATGTATTAACAAGCATTGCCTTTTGTCTGTTTGCATAACTCTGTGTCTGCGGGGTTGTTCCCGAGACATCAAACATTGCATCAGGATGTGAATATAAGTTCTGGCTTATATGTGATTTTAAAGTCTGGGCAAGTTCATAAATATCAGGCAGTTCAACTCTGTTATCCCAGCCGTTGACTTTCGGAATATCAGAATTATATATCGCATCTCGTACAAGTTTTATATCCGTAAGCTGCAAACTTCTCTGTTCATCAAATCTTTCATATTTTTCAATTATATTTGCCGTTAAAAATTTTTCTTCAGTATCTGAAAGTTTTTGAGTTAAATCTTCTGTTTCTATCTTCATTTTTTACCACCTTTACTAATTTTTAAATATCGAATATACTTCGATATCCTGTAATTTCCCTTTTCTTAAAGTTTCATTTTTCAATAATGCTTCCATAACAAAACCGGATTTTTTCAAAAGCGTTTTAACTCTGAAATTTTCCGGATAAACAAGAGCTTTAATTTTTTCAAATTTATAAGTTTTAAAGCAATAATCTATAAAAAATTTTGCGCATATTTTTGTGTAATTTCCCCAGAAGCGCTTGTCAAAACAGGTAACAAGTTCCGCGCTGTGCATTTTTTCATTGTCTCCGATAATATTATCCAGATAAACAAATCCGCTGACGCACTGTCCTTCTGTGATTACAAAAAACAGAGGAGATGTGCGATTTATTAGTCTGACAAAGTATTCATAAACGGTTAATCCGTTCAAAGCATAATCATCTTCCAGACAGTGCAGATATTTTGTATACAAAAATAAAGCCTGCTCAAAATAAGCAGGATTGTCATAAGGACTTGTAAATACAGCCATTTTAAATTACCGCTTTCTCAAATTTTACATACGCATCATCGGTCGTGAATGCACTCAATTCTCCTTTTGCCATTTTTTCTCTTACATCATTTTGAAGCCCGATTAATGCTTCTGCCTGCAATCCGTTTATAAATGTTTCACACATTGTTTTACGGTTGAAATATCTGAACACAGAGGACTTTGAAAATATTTTGCCTTGCGGAACATCTTTTATATCAGTGCAAGTTTTCAAAACTTTTTTCTCTCTGGATTTTTTTAAATCTTCCATAAAATCACGTTCAATTTTCATTTTTATAAGGTCTTCTAAAGACGCATTATTTAAGAGTCTTTCTTCGGCGTCATTATTCTTCATAAAAATTTCTCCTTCTATTTTTATATTTTGCTGTCATCTAAATTTGAAATTGTAATAATCTTTGCGGATTTATACTCTTCCTCATCAGAGTTTGAATTAAATCCGAGATATTTGCATAAACTTTCAAGAGCTTTCAAACCGGCCGATGTATCACGCAGCTTCTTTTTACCTGTGATACAGCCTTCTTTGTCAAGAATATCTTCTTCTTCAAGAGAAAATTCGGCGATTTGCAAAAGCTTTTGAATAACATAGCCCTTATTCACCCTGAGAGAATTAATCTGATTTTTTAACTGAAATTTTATTTCTTTAATGATTAAATCTTCAGATAAAAGTCTTGAAGCTGTTTCTTTCAAATCTTTTGACTTATAGCCGGCATTTCTGGCAGAAAGCTCTCCATTAAGTGTTTTTATATATTCCGTAACAAATTTTTTTTGTTGTTGTGTTAATTGTTTCATTGTCTTTTCGGGTATAAATTATGTATTTTTCTTTACAATTCTTTGTATTATTTGATATTTTTGAAAAAAAATTGTATAATAATCATGCTATTTATATTTCGGCTAGTGTAAATCTTAACAGGAGGGGAAAATGAATTTTAAACTTCCTGTTTTTTTTGTGTGCTACGCATGTAGACACATTAAGTTTTGCATAAATTGGTCAAACATGGCTAAAAAAGCAGAGGTATGAGCGAAGCGAAAGTTGAACAACAATCAACGGAAACGTTGAGTTTTCGTTGTTGTTGTGAACGTTACCGTTTTATGCGAGTTGCACTGCTACGCAGACACATTAAATTTTGTATAAGTCTGTTAATTTAATAAAAGATATTATCTTCTATGCATTTTTACAGACGGAGCATCATCCATGCTTGCAGAAATTCTTGATCTCATGTTTGCAAGTGCATCTTTGTACATGCTGTACCAGTAGTTAAATCTTACATGCTGCGGATTGCCTTTAAGACGCATGCAAGAACCATATACAAGTAATGGTTCTGCGAAAGGCTCAGGAATCAAAGAAATATCATCTGCATCTTCCATAACTAACTTTTCAGCACCATCAGAGTTTTTTGCACAATTTTTTGTATAATACAATATTTCTATATTTTTGTTCTTATCAAAAATCGGAAGCAAAATCTTATCATTAAACAAACTATAAGTGTTTTGAGGCTGAGAATTAACAAAAAATGTTTCAAAGTCTTCATAGTAGTCAAATTTAACTCCGTCTATCATTAATGCTTCAATTCTACCTTCAATAGAATTTTCAATTTCACATGTATTTTTAGGCAAATCTAATTGCATTTTTCTCAAAAGAAAGTTCCATCTGTCAAAGCCACAAATTTCAGAGTTTATAATATTCAAAATATTTTTTAACTTTTTATGGTCATTTTTGGTCAATTCTGAAAATGCACTAACCTGTTTGTAATTCAATTCAACAAGACATTTATTTATAAGTTCAAGATAATTCATAATTTTCCTTTCTTCACTTTTAAGAAAAAACAGCCTTAAAAAAGACTGTTTTCCCTTAAAAGATTTTTTGAATATTGCTATTTTATAAGACCTTTTTTCAATTGATCCATAATTGCACGTTCGTGCTTAGCAAATTCTGCACCGCTCATTTTGCCGATTTGTTCACGTGTAAAAACCAGATTTTTATAGCCGTCAGAAACAGAATTTTGTGCGTTAGCTCTCAACCTCTGTTTTGCGGTTTCGTTTTCATTTTTTAATGTTTTTTCGTGTTCTAATTCTTTCAAATATCGCTCTACTGCCGTATTTTCTATTTTTTCGACAAGAGCGGAAATTTTTGAAAGCTCATCCTCATCAAAATCGGTGTTAGAGTTTCTTAAATAATCAAAAACATCTATTCTGCCTTCCCTGTTAAAAAATTCAGGAAGAGCAGTATTCTGAACCGGCTGTTGTTCCGGATTTACAGACTGTACAGATTTAGGTGCCAGACTATTTTGTAATGTACAATATTTTTCAAACGCCTTTTGTGTAACATAATTCATTAAATTTTGTCCTTGTTCCTGTGTCATAACACCTGTTTGCACGAGATTTTTGATTGTTTTAAGATCATTTACAGCCATTTGTTTAACAGCATCCGCGTCAGTATTTGGCTGTAAAGCACCCTGCACCGCTTGTTGATTACCGGCATAGGATGAAATATTTTGTAAATTTTGTCCGTTCATAACACTATTCCTCATTTTTCATATACTCAACCGCCAGTTCAATTGCATCATCAATAAATGATGATAAAAAAATTGAAACTACCGGCTTTATAAAAGCAGGTAAAGGGATTTTTCCAATAACATATTTTATTGCCATTTCTTTCTTTTCCTGCCCTTTTTTACTACCCAGAGCTTCTTCAGCCTTTAATACAGCAGTTTTGGCAAGCTCTTTTATTGTTTCTTTCAATTTATCAAACATAAGTTTCCTCATTTTGTTTTATAATAATGCACCTCCGCCTTAGCGGAGATGCATTATGGGGTAAAAACCGGACTTATGAATCCGAATCATCAGATCCTGAATCCGGTACTGTAGAAGTTGTAGAAGAAGGTGCCGTAACAACCATTTTTGCAAGAGCTTTAGGCTGAACGACTTTAGCGCCATACAAATACAAACCTCTAACCAAATCAGAGAAGCTGTCTTTATCTCTCAAACTTTCGATTTTAGCTAACTGAGATGCAAACGTAATTGCTTCATTTGTACCTGCAAGAACATAGTATTTACCTGAAACGTCTGTCAAATTAGTGCTTACAAGAACATCCATGCCTGCAATTCTTCCTATTGCACCTTCTCTTAAAGTTTCATCGGCAACATTATGAGCGCCAATGAATTCAGAACTTTGTAAAAGATAAGATTCAATCGTAGGATTAATAACAACCCATGGTCTGCCGCCTGATGATACTGCATTTGAATTTTTCAAGCACAATGCAAGTTCTACAAATTTTGAATAGATTGTTGTTTTATCAAGAGTAACTGCCGAAGTTTCACTGCCTACAATATTATTTGAGTCAACACCTGTGTGTAAAGATAAAATATAAGCATCCTGAACTTCTTCAATAGCTTTTTTCGCATTTTTAAGATGAGCTTCCATAATGTCTGCATTAGCCTGAACTTTAGCCACATCATTAATTTTGAATGCGAAGAATTTTTTCTGATCTATTACAAGATCCTGTGATGTCGGCTCTAATTCAGAATAAGTAATATTTGAAGAACTTAACGTTGAAATTGTAACATCTGCAGGTGTAATAATTTTTACTTTATCACCCTGATTTTTAATTTCTCCTTCCCAATTTCTGTTAACACACTGGAGCATTACACACTCTTTTGACAGCATGTAATTAAGTTTCTGGCTCCAGATTTCCGGGATAAATGCAGAATAAGCATTTTCAGTCATGTTTTTGTTTCCTTTCTTTTTTTTCTACTACAATAAATGTGAGCGGTGTATATTCAAAAAAATTTAGTCATCATTATAAACTTCCCTGAATTGAAGCCCTATTATGGCGCAGGAATGTGTAATCTCATCACCTGATACACAAAGCTGAACAGCATAATTTGATTCAGAAATTTCAGCTTTTTCCATAGTATCTTTATTAATTGACCAAACGGGCACAGTAGCATCATCAGCAGCCCAATGGCAGGGTAAACCATCGGACATTTCATCATCAGCCCATATTAGATGGTCTTGATGTATTGAGTAAATTCTTTCTATATCATCCGAGAATTCACTGTCATAGTCTTTGTAAACTGAAAAATTAAAATTATTATCATACTCGGTATCAAGCAGAAAATAAAATTCATCAATCATTTTTCTATGATGAGCATCTGACAATGCCAAAAATGGTGATTTCCACATAAATTTTACTGCATTGCCGTTAAATGTTGTTCCAAAATCTTCTTTATAAATTTTACCGTCTTCATCCGCTGTATATATTAAACCATTATATACGCAGGCACAAACAATATTCTGGGGAATAATACGTTTATACCATGCTTTATTAACATAATCATTAATCCAGACAGTATGAAAATAATCATCATCAGAATATGGAAAGAAATACCACATCTGGCTTTTTGTCTCATAATGTAAACAAAAAGAATTTTCGATTTTCCCAAATGAATTAAATTCCGGTTTAATTTTTTGAGAAATTTCACTTCCTAGCTGTATTTGATTTAATTCACCGACCTGTTCAAGTGCAAATATACCGTTACTTAGAAAATACTGTTTATTTGCGACATTTACAATTGAAGCGGAATTTACAGCACCTTTATTTGCGAACAAAACAATTGCGAAATCATCAGGGCTTGTACCAGTTAAAAGATAAACACTGTCGTTTTTATAAATGGCAAGATAATCTTTATAAGGCTTTAATGCAGTTATTGAACCGGTATCTGTATGAAATTCATTAATGTAACCGGCATCGTTTGATGAAGAAAAATCATTGTATGTTCCAAGCGCAGAATAATAAATTGTCGCATCTTTTGCAACCCATAACCGCCCTTTGTATATAGCCATCGAGCCGCCAACAAGAATATTTTCCTGTAAATCTTTCAAACCGCAATCTACAACGTCATAGGTATCATTATTTTTTATATAAAATAACCCGTCGCTTTCGCTCATAATAAGAATACCGTTTAAAAAATTTAAGAATACGGGCTTTTTACCTGTCAAAGTTTTATTAACAAGAGTTTTTAATGAATGACTTTCATCATAGATATAAATTTTACCTGAAATAGTTGTTATTATAAGCTTACTGATATCATAAGAAGACATTTCAGCTAAACCGGTAATCTCCTCTTCTATATCTAAAAATAATGAATTGCCATTCTGTTTAACAATTCCTCTGTTTCGATAAATTTCAACATTTTCTGCATCAGACCAGTATATTTTTTTAGTATCTAATCCTAGTTCTGTTTTTGTTAAAGACTGATTTATACCGCCAGCCAGATTGTAATAAGCTACTTCCATAGTTTTCTCCTGTAATTTTTTCCTTACACTGATTTAAGATTCCAGTTTCTGCCTGTACCATTTAATTTTGGAACGTATAAAGCTTCCTGCCTCATCTTGCGCAACCCATGGGTACGGCGGAATATATATAATATCAATTTTGCCTGCAGATGTCGTTTTCGGATTTTTTTTACCGAATTCATAATGAGTCATTACAGTCTGCGGAGTAATAGAAATATTATATTTCTTTGATAGCTTTGCACATAATTCCATTGTTCTTTCAAACTGTTTTTTTTGTATAGGGTAATCTCCTGCAGAAGTTTTACTTTTAAATCCTGCCATTGCACAAATTGCAACACCTATACTTCCTGTATTACCTCCGCCGGTATGAGCAGCATATTTCCCGACTCTGCAAATTTCGTTATCTTCCGGTTTAAATTTACCGTTATGCACAGTACCGTCTTTATCTACTAAAAAATGATAATGCTCTTTTTCATAATCTGTCGGATAATATCCTCCCGCACTCCAATGTATTATTATTCTTTTCATAATAAATATCCTCTAACCAATCTTTATTCATAAGTTTATAAATAATGGCTGCATGAGTTCTGTTCTGGGCATTTAATTTCAAAACCGCTTTATCAATATGATTTCTTACAGTTCCGTATGCTATTTTTAATTCGACGCCGATTTGCTTATCCGAATAGCCCATTGCAACCAAAGTCAATACCTGAACTTCCTTTGGAGATAGTGCCATTTTTTCAACTTCCTTTACTCGTTTATTTACATTCAGCATATAAAAAAATCGTTAAATTTCATTCATAATATTTCCGTTCAAAAAAAATAGGGCGGGCAATCCGCCCTGAGAGTAAGATAATTTTAAGGATTGATTTTTTTTATAAATTTGTTTTCTGTCAAACCAATTTTTAATGTACTTAAGTTTGAATAACATCTTTTTTTTACTCCGTATTCGTTATAATTCAGGTAAAATTTCCCGCAATTTATCTTATTATAATTTATCGGACGAACTTCATATAAAATGAAATTTTTCAATTTTTTTAAAAATTCTTTTGCTTTTTTGTTAACTTTCCTGACAATAGAAATATTATCATTAATGTCAATTCTTGTAAGCTGAACTACTGTATGTCCGCATACAGGGCATTTCGGCAGATAATCAGCTTCACACAGCACAAAATTATCCTGCGGAGCAAGGCAGTAAGTCCTTGTCTTATGCAAGGCACCGCAGCAATGAATATATCCCATACTACTATCCCCTGATGTGGTAAACGATTTTGCCATCTAAAGGGCGTGAACCTTAACCACATTTTCAGTATAACGTATTATCGGAATTTGAAAAGTCCACGCTTATGTATGCATGAATGTATATCCATGTTTTCATGGAGAAATTGAATTAGGTAATTTTGACTTTTTTGTATAAAATTTTGTAAAAATTTGATAGTGCCACCTTATGTTTTGTTACTAATTTTTCTGTATTTTGTAACAATTGTTTGAAGTTTTGAATGTTTATGATATCATCAGTTTAACAGATGATTATAATATTTATGAAAAGGGGAAAATATGATTTCAGTAAACGATTTAAAAACAGGCTTAACGCTTCAATTAGACAACGGTTTGTGGTCTGTTGTTGAATTTTTACACGTAAAACCTGGCAAAGGGGCAGCGTTCGTAAGATCAAAACTTAAAAATGTTGAAACCGGACAAGTTGTTGAAAAAACATTCCGCGCAGGTGAAAAAGTCGCAAAAGCTATGCTTGACAGACGCGAAATGCAATATTTGTATAAAGAAGGCAAAGAATACGTTATGATGGATAACGAAACTTATGAACAATTACAGTTAACCGAAGAACAGATCGGAGACGGCATCAAATATTTGAAAGAAAATATGATTGTTCAAGTATTGATGCATGATTCAAGAATAATTGGTGTTGATCTTCCGGCTCATGTAATTCTTGAAGTTACTGATACTCCACCTTCAGAAAAGGGCAACACTGCTCAGGGCGGTACTAAACCTGCTACCCTTGAAACAGGGGCTGTTGTTAATGTTCCGTTCTTCATTTCAAACGGCGACAAAATCAGAGTCGATACAAGAACTAACGAGTATCTGGATAGAGCGTAATTTAAGTAAACGGGTGAGTAAATTATAAATAAGGCATATTTTTTGTACCTTAAATTTGAAAGGACTTATTCACTGATTAACACCTATTCACTTAATAGTTACAGAAAGGCAAAATATGAAATTTGATATAGATTATGTTGAAAAATTAGCAAAAGTTTTAGCTGATAATTCGCTAACAGAAATCTCACTTGAAGACGGAGAACAGGCTATTACTTTGAGAAAAGAAGTTATGGGCGTTGCGGCTCCAGCCCCTGTTGATGCAACAAGTGCTCCACAACCAGTGCAGACTGCTCCTGCGGAACAAAAAGAAGTTAAAAAAGGCAAACCTTTGACATCTCCTATGGTCGGAACGTTCTATTCGGCTCCTTCTCCTGATGCTGAACCTTTTGTTAAAGTCGGTCAGACTGTAAAAGAAGGCGATGTAGTCTGCATAGTTGAGGCTATGAAACTTATGAATGAAATTGAAGCAGAATTTGCAGGCAAAGTTGTTGAAATTTGTGTAGAAGACGGACAGCCTGTAGAATTCGGACAAGTTTTAATGTATATAGAATAAAGTGAGACGTGAAGAGTGAAGCTAATTTCACTCTTCACTCTTCACCTTTTCGCTAGAAGTATGATTATTTGAAAAGGGTTTAAAATGTTTAGAAAAGTATTAATAGCAAACAGAGGTGAAATTGCTGTAAGAATTATTAGAGCCTGCAGAGAAATCGGAATTCCGACAGTTGCAATTTATTCTCAGGCTGATGCGAATTCTTTGCATGTCAGATTAGCAACAGAGGCTTATTGTATAGGGCCTGCTTCCAGTGCTAAAAGTTATTTAAGCATTCCTGCGATAATTTCTGCAGCGATTGTATCAGGAGCTGATGCTATTCATCCAGGATACGGTTTCATGTCTGAAAGAGCCGATTTCGCTGAAATTTGTGCAAAACATGGTATTAAATTTATCGGACCTACAGCAGAAGCTATGCGTAAAATGGGAGATAAAGCAACAGCACGTCAGACAATGATTGACAATAATGTTCCTGTAACACCCGGAACAGGTATTTTGAAAACGCCTGAAGAAGTTAAACAATTTGCACACAAGGTCGGTTATCCGATTATTTTGAAAGCAACAGCCGGCGGCGGCGGAAAAGGTATGAGAATTTGCCGTTCAGATGACGATGTTGAAACTAATATGAATTTATGCCAGTCTGAAGCTCAAAATTTCTTCGGCAACCCTGATGTTTATGCAGAAAAATATTTGGAAAATCCGCGTCATATTGAGGTTCAAATCCTTGCAGACCAATACGGGAATGTTGTTCACTTAGGTGAAAGAGACTGTTCTATTCAAAGACGCCACCAAAAATTGCTTGAAGAAGCTCCATCCCCTGCGATAGATGAAGCTACACGTAAAGAAATGGGTGCTGCGGCTGTGAGAGCTGCAAAGGCAATCAATTATGAAAGCGCTGGTACATGTGAATTTTTGCTTGACCATGACGGTAAATGGTATTTTATGGAAATGAATACCAGAATTCAGGTTGAGCACTGCGTTACAGAAATGATTTCCAACATTGATTTAGTCAGAGAGCAGATAATGATTGCATCAGGTGAAAAACTTGATTTTACGCAGGATGAGATTATGCTGCGCGGACATGCAATTGAATGCCGTATAAATGCAGAAAATCCTGAAAAAGACTTTATGCCGAATCCGGGAACTATAACAGGTTATGTAACACCCGGCGGTTTTGGTGTAAGAGTTGATTCTCACGCTTATCAGGATTATTCTATTCCGCCTTATTACGATTCAATGATAGGAAAACTTATCTGCTGGGGCAGAACCAGAAATGAAGCCCGCAGAAGAATGTATAGGGCTTTGAAAGAATATGTTATAACAGGTGTAGAAACGACCATTCCTTTCCATCAGGAAATCATTGAAGATCCTGTTTTTATGAGTGGTAAATTTAATACAGGATTTATCGAAGATTTCTATAAGAGAACTGGAAAATACAATAAATAATACTAATATTGTCTTCTTAACTTGTTTCTGAATCTTATTACGAAAAAATTAGAAGGCAATTAGAGCCAACGGATGTCAAGAAGTCATGAGGCAGGTCGTATATAAAAGAATTATACCATCACTGTTATGAATGAAATAAGCCTGCCATCTTGTCTTCTGAACTTCCTGTCTTATGATAATCATCAAGGTTGGAATGATACGCTTATCCCACCCTTGCTATTTAAAAATCAAAAAAATCTTTTACCGGCATATCTAATTTTTCTGCAATATCTATTAAAAGACCTAAACTGACACATCTTTTAGCTGTTTCAATTTTAGCAAGATGCTCTCTTGATATATCTAATGCTTCTGCAAGCTGGTTTTGTGAAAGCCCTTTTGCTTTTCTAAATTTGAATATATTTCTGCCTAATTGTAAAATTTTTGTAGTCTTATTGTTCACAATTTAATTTTATGTGTTATATTAATAAATGTATGTAGTCTAAAAGAGAACAAAGAGGAAATCTATGAACAAATTAATTAAATTTTTTGAATGTAATAAACGTATTAATCTCTATTCTGCATTCACTTTAGCGGAAGTTTTGATAACACTAGGAATAATAGGTGTGGTTGCAGCATTGACAATGCCTGTGTTAGTTGGGAATTACAAAAAAGCTCAAACTGTTGCTCAATTAAAAAAGGTGTATTCAGCTATGCAGCAATCTGTTCAAATAGCACAGAATGAATATGGTGATATAGTGGACTGGGACTGGACATTGGATTCTGATAAATTTTTTCAAAAATATTTAAGTTCAAACTTTTCTGTTCTAAAAAACTGTGGTCAAGGTGAAGGCTGTTGGAATAAGGATGACGGATTTGAACTAAACGGTAATAAATACTCAGAGGCTCCGTCTTTTGCCGCAGGGGGCCTAGCTTCAAAAATAAGTTTGTCTGATGGAACTTATATTGCTTTGATAAAGCAGGCTAATAATCATATCCATATACATGTTGATGTTAATGGCGATAAAAGACCAAATACTTATGGTATAGATATTTTTGTTATGACATTAACTCCAAAAGGTTTTACTGATTATGCTCATAATATTCAGTCAGCAGGTTTATATATGTTTGGACATGGTTTGGATAGAAATGATGTAAAATCTGTAGGCTGTTCTTCAAACGGTTCAGGATTTACTTGTGGAGCACTCTTATTAATGGACAGCTGGACAATCAAATACGATTATCCCTGGAAATAATATTTAACATAAGGGTTGAAAACCTCATAAAAATATGCTACAATAATAGCAGATGTGTGTGAGGTTTTTGTATGGCAGGAATTAATTTATTCTACAATTTTACAAATCCTTTTGAAAAGCAAAAAGAACAGAGAAAACAACAAAGAGATGCTTTGATAAAGAAAAATTATGATGAGATTTATGCCCACGAGCTTGCACACAAGCGTGCCGGTGGGGATCTTGCGGGTACGATTGTAATCGAAAGAAACGCCGATGGAATTCCGTTTGCTGGACATGTTGATATTAAAATGCCATCATTAAATCCTAATAATCCTCAAAAAGCTATTGATGATGCCAACACTGTAATCCGTTCTGCAATGGCTCCTTCTGATCCTTCTGCGCAGGATTTTAAAGTAAAAGCGCAAGCAGAAAATATAAAAATGCAGGCGCAGGCTCTAAAATCAAAAACGACAGGTCAAAAGCTTGATTATACGGTGTAATTGGATTATTGCTTTTCCCATATTGAAAATTTTATAAAAATGCGTTATAATTTTATATGTAATATTAAAATTATATGAGGAGAGCATTATGAAAAGATTATTTGAACACATAGCTTCGGGGGGGGGGCACTTTTAGCTAGCAGAAGGGCTGTAAGTCAAGTTGTTTCCAGTAATGTCATTGCGCATTT
>CALVEO010000030.1 GCA_944326615.1 Candidatus Gastranaerophilales bacterium
AAATGCGCAATGACATTACTGGAAACAACTTGACTTACAGCCCTTCTGCTAGCTAAAAGTGCCCCCCCCCCGAAGCTCTCAAATTAACAATAATGTCATAAATACCTCCAATAATTTAAAATATTAATTACAATCTTATTATAACAATCTTCTACATTACTTTCAAGTATTTATACAAATACTATATAAAAAACACAATTAGTTTAATAGTTTTATTAAAGCTTCTCCAAACAAAATTATACCTATAACGATTGCAATAACTGAGGCAAACATCACAGCTCCTGCAGAAATATCCTTTGCCATCCCGACAAGTTTTGAATAACGGTTATGGAATACAGCATCCAGAGAAAATTCAACAGCTGAATTTACCATCTCTGTTACGATTACAAAAGCAATAGTCAAAAGCAGTATACACATTCTCTCCACACTAAAATCAAGAACAAATGCCAGTGCAAGAACAACCATTGCAATGCAAAAATGCACTCTTATATTGACTTCGGACTTTAATACAATCCGCATACCCTTTCTTGCATTTTTAAAGGTATTAGAAAATCCCTGCTGTTTAAATTTTGTCATATCTTTATACTTTCCAGTGCTTTGTTTTGTAAATCTATAACAAAATTATAAGCATCTTCACTCTGGTGGTCAAATCCAAGAAGATGCAAAATACCATGACTTATTAAAAAAGAAAGTTCAAACTCTCGTGTTACGCCTTTTTTATCGGCTTCTTCAATGACTTTATCCAAAGCTATAATAACTTCTCCGAGATTGATTTCACCGTCAAAAATAAATTTTTCCCCGCTGTCTGCAAATATTGCAAAAGTAATTATATCAGCCGGATAATCTTTGTTTCTGTATTCTCTATTAATTTCATGAGTTTTGATACTGTTACAATAAAGGAAATCAAATGAAATAGTCTTAAAATCAAACCCGAAAAGACAGGAATTCTCATAAACTTCAGGAATAGAAAGATAAAATTTAAGAATCTTTTTTGCTATATCTAAAAACTTTTTCTCATCTACATCCCAGCCTTCAAAAATATTTTCACTGAAGATATTAAATTTAGTCATTTTTATCCTCTTTAGGCTTATTTTCATCCTGAGCAGGTTTTTCACCTTCAAGTTGTTTAATTTTATTTTCTAAATCTTCATCAAGCAGTTTTGCAGGCATATTTATTTTCTGTTTTTGCAGTTCTTCTGCAAGATTTTCCTGATATTTAATTCTGTTATGCTGCATTCCGCGCAAAATACGGGAAAAAGTAGATGCTATTGTTTTTATATCTTTCAGAGTAAGCGGGCTGTCAGAGAGCTGACCGTCATTCAATCTTTCAACAATAATTTTATTAATCATGCCCTCAATTTCTTCAGGCGTAGGATTTTTTAACGAACGAACAGCAGATTCTACTGCATCGGCTATCATCAAAATTGCAGTTTCTTTTGTATTCGGCTTTGGCCCTGCATATCTGAACTGTTCTTCTTTAACGTTATCTGCACCTTCTTCTTTCACAGCCTGATTATAAAAATAACTTGCAAGCCCTTCTCCATGATGCTGGGTAATAAAATTTTGAATAACCTGAGGAAGTTTATACTCTTTTGCTATTTCAACACCGTCTTTAGGGTGGGCTGTAATAATCATTTTACTTATTCTTGGCGTAAACTTGTTATGAGGGTTTTCTATTAAAAAGTAAGACTGGTTTTCTACAAAAAACAACGGACGTTTTAATTTCCCAATATCATGGTATAAAGCTCCGACACGTGCCAGAATAGGATCCGCACCGATTGCTTCGGCTGCTGCTTCACATAAATTTGATACCATCAAACTATGGTGATAGGTTCCCGGTGCGTCCATTTGAAGTCGTTTTAAAAGTTTCTGGTTATGATCTCCAAGTTCGGCAAGTCCGTATGGTGTAATAATTTTAAACATACTTTCCAAAAGCGGAAGAAGCCCTGATGCTATAATTGCGCTGAATATGCCATTTAAAAGAATAAATAAGCAGTTTTTTATAATTAAAACATTATCAACTTCTATAAGACATTTTTCAAGAATATAGATGCTGAAAACAATTATTAAGCCTGCAATCCCGATGTTAAAGCCGTTTTTAATAACATCAACACGCTCTGCATATCTAATCTGCGACATTGTAACAGAAGATAATATACTCAAAAGCAAAAATGCGACTAAGAATTGTATATTATACTGATACCCTATTGTCATAACAGAAAGAAGTATGACAGACGCCACAAAAGCAACTCTTGGTTTTGTGAATATTGACATTAGTATTAAAAAAGCAGGAATAGGAATTACATAAGGCGAAAAACCTGTAGGAAGAACAACACCGATAAACGCAATCAAAAGCGATAAGAATGCTGAAATTGCGAGATATCTGGGCTGCAGGTAATCTTTCTCAAAAAATTTCATATAATAAAGGAATAAAAATGTGCCGATAAAAACAATTACATAAATAGCAGAAAGACCTGCAGGATTAAGTTCATAAACATTGTAGCCTGCCTGACGCAAAGCATCTCTTTTCAATCTTGTTACAGGCTCACCGTTAAATAAAATCTTATCTCCTTTTTGAAAAACTACTTCATAAGGTCTTACCGAATTCTGGGCATTTTTTCGTGCTATTTCCGTTGCAAATTCATCTACAACAAGATTAGGCACAATAACCTGTTCAAGTATTGCCTTTATAACCGATACCTGGCGCTTTGAGACATTTGATACCAGATTATTTAAAATTATACTGTCAATATTATCTTTTTCGTAATCTTTTTCAGTTATACCGACCCTCAAAATATTTGACAACGTCAAATTTGACTTGTCAAAAACTTCATGAAGGCTGTTATCATCAGCTCTGAGCAAAAAGTTTATAACAAATGCTCTTTTAGAATTATCAGATAAATCAAATAAGATACCGAGTTCTTCTGTTTTAACAGAATCTGACACATCTTTTTTTCTTATTTGCATAATCGAAGTCTGCAAAGTTTGAAGATTTGTCTTAATAAATTCATCTTCAGCAGGCGCCATTACAGGTTCAATTTTTTGCGCAACTTCTTTTCTATGCTGCTCAGTACGTTTTACATCTTCAACCGTTAAAGTTTTCTGGGCAATAATATCACGCTTGCTTATCCCGTTTTCTATAATATTCTGAAAAAAGAAATTCTGTGATGCGATAATTGCAGTCATTAATATAGTAAAAGCAATAAAAGAAAGAACCTTGACAGATTGTGCAGAGGTTATAAAATTCCTCAGCTTAGATACAAATTCAAATTTCGCCATATAATATAAATTTCCTGTTTTTTTATTAATCTTTTAATATATTATAACTTCCTAAAATTTTTTCAAGTCTTGAAGCTTCAAGCGTCTTTGTATATCTTCAAGCAGTTTACGGTTTATTGAAAGAAGTTCTGCAACAATTGCAATAACACCGACCTGAACACCGATTATAATTAATATTGCAGAAAGGATTAAAGACTGTATGTGTCCTGAACCGCTTTCAAATATATAAAACCACAAGAATCTCAAAGCGATTAATAATCCAAATATAAAAAATATTCCGGCAAGAATTGCAAAAAATCTAAAAGGCCTGTAAATTATAAACATCCTGATCATCGTAAACATAGAACGTATTACATAATCAAATATATTTTTTACAAGTTTTGATTCTCTTAAATCAGGATTTACATTTATCGGCACGCATTTAAGCTGTAGACCTTTAGCCTTTGCCTGAATTATTGTATCAAGAGTGTATGTATAATTATCAAATACGTTAAGCTGAACTGCTGCATTTCTTGAAAAAGCCCTGAAGCCGCTTGGGGCATCTTCAATATCTGTAGAGCTTAAAAGGCGCATAACACATGAACCAAGTTTTTGCAAAAACTTCTTTAGCGGTGAAAAATGTGCTATTTTTGATACAGGTCTCGAGCCAATAACCATATCAGCCTCACCGTCCAGTATAGGCTTAACAAGTTTTGCAATATCATCAGCACAATACTGATTATCCGCATCTGTATTAACGATAATATCAGCATCAAGCATCAGTGCCTCATTAACACCGGTAATAAAAGCTTTTGCAAGCCCGCAGTTATGCGGCATGCTCACAATATGTTTTACTCCGAAATTTTTTGCAACTTCTACAGTTTTATCCGTTGACCCGTCATCTATAATCAATACCTCTATTTCATCAATTCCGTTAATCTTTTCAGGCAGCGCCTTTAATGTAACAGGCAGAGCATCCTCTTCGTTATAGCAGGGAATTTGAATTATAAGCTTCATAAACTTCCTCTTTTAAATTTTTCTTTTTATTATATAATTAAATAGGGATTTTGACAATCGTGAAAAAAATCATCTCAATAACTGCAATAGCTGTTTTAGGGTTAGTTTTAAGACTTATATTTATTAACAAACCTGATGGTTTGTGGAATGATGAATATGTTAGCTGGATGATTGCTGCAACACCTTTTGGAAACGGTTTTATTCAGGCAGTAAAATCTCAATGCCACATGCCGTTTTACTATCTTTATATTAAATTTTTCATGGCAATTTTCGGGCAGAGCGATTTAGTTTTGAGGCTGACATCTGTATTTGCTGGAGTTCTTTCAATTATTGCAATGTACTTTACAGGACGGGAAAAAAATGAAGCAACAGGACTTTACTGCGCGGGATTTGCCGCAATAAGCTCATTTCTTATTTATTATTCACAAGAAGTTAGGCTTTACCAGATTTTGTTTCTCTTTTCTGCATTGAGCCTTTTGTACACAATAAAATGCATAAAACAACCTGTTAAGCGTAATTTTATCCTGTATGCAATATTTAATTTTTTAATTCTTTTCACGCACACAATAGGTTTTGTTTTTGTTTTCTTCAATCTTATATTTCTAAGTATAAACCTATACAAACAATTTAAAAAAGTTATAACAGCCGTCTGGATTTCAATATTTGCAGGCGGTATTATTTTATCTCCAATGGTAATTCATATTCTTACCGGAAGATCTTTTTCGCAGTGGTGGGGCAGTTTTTCACTATCAAAAATCGGATTTTTATTTACCGATTATTTTTCTCCGGTGCTTACAAACCTTACAAATGCACCTGATAACTTTTTCTATGTCCCGAAACTTGCATTTTTTATGCTTGTGCCTGCTTTAATCTGTATTTTCTTTATATACAAATCTCTTATAAAAAATAAATTTAACATAGGACTTTTTGCAGTATGCGCAGCAACAGTTCTCGTGCTAATTTGTGTATCATTAAGCGGAAAGCTTGTATTTATAACAAAATACTCAATTGAAATATATCCGGCTTTAATTTATCTCGCCTGCTTCGGGGCTGACATTGCCGATAACAAAAAATTAAGAAATACACTTGTCATTTTATACTGCCTGATAAGTTTAGGATATATAATTTTTTCCCCCTATTCAGCACCCAAAATGAGACGGGCAGAAGGTCATAAAATTCCAGCCGGTATAATGGCTCAGCTTAATCTCAACAATAATGATATAATTTTGCTAGAATATTATCCTGCAGACAGATTTTACAAATACATTGATTTTTCAAACTACAGAGTAAAAGCGATTCATAAAGGGAATTTTAACGAATATTTAAGCAAAGATACAACATATCATGAAGCATACAACAACGGAAAGGGTATCTACAGGGATATTTTTAAATATGACAACAACCTGTATTTTAATAACCGCATAAAAAACGATATTATAAATGAACTAAAACCAGGGCAAAGCGTTGTTATGATAATTTTAAACAGCGTCGCATTTTATTCACCAGATGACATAATAAAAATAGCATCAGATGACAATTTATATAATGAAAAACCGTTATTATTTATGGTTTTTTCATACATAAAGTATAAAACATTTACAGAATTAGCTAAAACACTGACTATAACTAATATTGCACAGAAAGGAAATTGGACAATTGTAAAATTTACAAAACTTAACAATAACACATGAAAATAGCAATTTTTTGTATGTTTAAACCTCTATATATATGGAAGGTTTCATCGTAATAGTAGGAAGAAAAAATATGAAAATCGAGAAAGTTAATTCGGATTTTATTAACAAGACATATTTAGACAGACTAAATGATAGAACCGCTTCAAATCAAACCGGTTTCACAGGGAGTATACCTCAAAGCGTTATAGAAAAAGAGATTAACAAACGAAATCCAAAAGTATTAAAAGGAATAAACAGATTAAGGAATAATATAGGAGAGTTTCAGGATATTTGTATTAATGCAACCGGTACAGGACTTTTAGCTCCTATATTTATAAAATATAATCCTCTTTCAAAAACAGACGAAGATACAAGGACATATTCTGCCTGGAGACAGCCTGTGTCAGCGGTTCTTGCGATACTTACCCAGGGACTTATTACAATACCTGTTGTTACAATGATTAAAAACATGGCAAACAACGGTTACTTAAATGAAGAATGCAACCTGACTCCGTTTAGAGATAAAAAATTTATTGGGAAGTTAATGAAAAAAATGCATCCCGAAGCCAATAAACAAGACCTTGATAAATACGTAACAGATTATTTAAAAAGCAATAACGGAGATCTCCAGTCAACAATACAATCTCTGAAACAGGATAACACAGTTTATTATACTGTTAGAAACCTATTTGACAAATCATCCAAAACAAACGAACATCCAAAAACAAAACGCGTAAAAATAAATTCAAAACGCTATACGCAGCTTTTGAATACAACTGTCGACGATATGATAAAAAATGAAAAAAAACAGCTCGACAGATGTGAAAAAGAAAAATTAACAAAGAGACTTGCAAGAAGTGAATATTACAGAACAAACAGTCAGGATGCATTAAATCTGCTAAATGATATGAAATCAAAAATTAACAGCACAGATGACATGAGTTCAATCAAAAAGCAGCTTAAATCACAATTAAAAAAATTAAAATCATCAAAAGCCAATCAGCACCTGATTGATATGCTCTCTGAAACAATAGTTCTTTCATCTGCCGGAAAAGACAAAATGATAGACAAAGTTAACAAAATGGAAGGGCATGTCAATAAACACATGAATAAATCACCGGAAGAAGTAAAACAGGCCGTACAAAAAAGTGTAGCAGAAAGAATAGAAGCTCATAAAAGTGCAATAAGTTTTCTTGAAAAAGTCAAAGATGCAGTAAAAGACGGTAAAACCGTTTCACAGATAGAAGATATGTTTAATAAAGAAATAAAAGAATATCATGACAAAGCCGTAAAATTAAACTTTGAAGATACAACTTCAAGAATCAAAGACAAAATATTCTCTAAGGAAGTAGCCTCCAAACTTAAACGACTGACAGAAAAACATATTGAAGGCGTAAAACGTGTCTCAACATTAATAGCAGCACTTGCTGTTCTACCTGTAAGCTGCTCGTTATTAAACTGGGTATACCCGAGATTTATGGACGCAGTGTTCCCGAATTTATCAAGTAAAAAACACAACAATGAATCCAAAGAATTGGTTGACAAAGCAACCAGAAACAGCGAGGTGAAATAATGGCTATTCTCGCAGTTAATCAAATAAATGAAAAAACAAATTCAAAGATTTCCTTTAAAGGTGATGAAAAAGCAAAGGAAAGAAAATCTAAAACCGCAAAAATTGCAGGGAATACAATCACTGCAGCAGGAATTGCGGCAATAGGAGTTTTAGGATATAAAAAGAACTGGGCACAGAAAGCTGTAAAATGGCTTTCTGACACAAAATTAATGAAAAATAAAGTATTCCCTAATTACGAAATAGACAATGCAAAATTTATGTCAATGATAGGGGTTACATCAATTGTACTTAAAGACGGGTTAGGCTGTTATCTGTATGTAAAACAGAGTTTAAATAACGAAAAGATACCTGAAGATAAGAGAAAATTCGTTGCGGCATTAGATCTCGCAAACGGCGGTTTAATGGTAGGTATGCAGCTATTAACCTTCTTTACTATATCTAACAGAAAAGTTCAGGATAAAATATTTAATAAATTATTCGGCAAAAACTTTACAAGAGCAGCAGATAAAGCAATGAAGGCTGCTTTACAAAAGTCAGACAAACTGAAAAATATTAGCGGTCAAGAATTCCACTATGCAAGAGAAGCTGACAAACAAGGCTTGAAAAATGCCTTCAGCTACCTGACATCACTTGCGGCATCAACATTGCTTGCAAAACGTGTAATAGTTCCGTTCATAGCTACACCTCTTGCAGATAAAACAGAAGCCTGGATGAACAGAAACAAGAAACCTGCACAAACTCATAAAGATACAAAAAACACATATAACACAGAAAAACCGGCTGCAGAAGTTTCAAATAATAATGATAATAATAGCAAAAAAGCAGACACAAAATTTGAAAACAAGAAACCATAAACCTTTAAAAAAAGGGGAGCGTGCCGCTCCACCCGCCACATTGAGTGTTGCATAAACTTCCTATGTCATTACGAGGGAGCGTGCCGCTCCACCCGCCACATTGAGTGTTGCATAAACTTCCTATGTCATTACGAGGGAGCGTGCCGCTCCACCCGTTACCCTAAGTCTTGCATAAATTTTCTCTGTCATTACGAGGAGAATGCGAAGCATTCGACGTAGTAATCTCATTTATATTACATAAATTATGAGATTGCGACGCTCCATTCTGTCGCTCGCAATGACAGGCGTTAGATTGCAGTTCGGATTTACGCCAACATGCTCCCTCCCTGATCAGGGAGGGCTGGGGTGGGTAACAATCAGAAGGACAGAGGAATAGAAGGCAGGAAGGCAGGCTTATTACAGATGTTATTTTTGTGCGCAGCACAGATAATAGTTTTCTTTTCAATATCACCCACCCCTTTACTTCCCCTCCCCTCAAGGGAGGGGAAAAGGTTCATTACGTCATTGCAAGGAAGCGTGCTGCTCTACACGTTACATTTTCTTACAATGACAAAACAAGCTCATGCAAAACCCAACGTGGCGGATGGAACGGCTACGTTCCCCTCCCCTCAAGGGGAGGACAATAATTTTTCAATACATATAAAAACAGCTCCTGAATTCAGGAGCTGTTTTTATATTATATATTACGAATATACTATTAGTAATCCATTTCCCAGTTATTTTGCAGCAATTCATGGAAACAATATGCCGCATTAGTTTGTCTGGCAATTGATGTAGCACTCTGGCATTTTGAAAGATTTGTAGGTACAGACTCTCCAGGTCTAGGCACTTCCAAAAGCTTAGGATTTGCGGAATTCAGAGAACCATCTTTGTAAATTCCTGCAATAAAGACATCTCTGCCGACAACATTCGGACCTTGTTTACCATTGACATCAATTATTAAATCCCCAATCAAATCAGGTATATGATTAGCATTTAGTTCGATCGCTCCATTTTCCCCTGGCGTACTTGCAACAGAAACCTGATATCTTCCACAAATTGCAGAACCGCTGGCAAGGACATAACATTGCCAATCATTTCCTGATATAGTAGCAGCAGAGCCATTCATATTGGTAAAATTATTACCAGTTTCATTACCCATACAGTCTAAAGGATTTGTACTTTGTTTTACTGTTCTAAAATGTTCTTGTATAAATGTCGCTAAATTAGCAGTACTGCGCACACCTGATTCTGTAAGATTCATAGCGTGTCTTTCGGTAATCTGCTCTGTTGTAGCCTGTTGAAACTCATTATAAACTTTATGGAGCTGTGTTACATAAGTTTTTCTCTGGTGACTTTGCATCAAAGTCGGTACCGTCATTGCTGATACAACACCAATAATACCAAGCGTAACCAAAACTTCTGCCAGAGTAAAGCCTGACTTGTTAGCTCCGGTTCTAAAATTTGAAAAATCTTTCATACAATACCTCTTAGTTTGAAAAAAAAAAGTAATAACATATATAATTATAACATATTTTCTACATATTGCAACCGTATCAGCAAAAAATATTAAAATGGTTTTGTCTGATTTAGTTTAAGTCTCAGCTCTCTAAACCTTGAAATATCTTCCTGGGTTTTGCCGGATTCTCTAAACAATGCCTGAGTTGCCGGATGTACCATCAAAACATAATCCATATGGATTTCAAGAAAATTATATTTTCTCGGAGCTTGAGCTGAATTTCGCGGATAAATTTCTGCATTTGTCACTGCCAGAAATCTGCGTTCTTTATCATTCAAAAGATCTGTCAGCTCTCTGTTTGTATTAGTGTACTTAGAAACATGCACAACACCTTTTATATCGTGATCCGCAGTTAAAATACAAACTTCTATAGGTACCGTATCAATGTTTTTTGCCATTTTTTTATCCTTCTTTTATATTTTATAATATTACAATATATTGCCTAAAATGTCCATTATGTAAATTTTATCTCTGCCTGCCTCTTATTCTTCCGCCGTAAGCTTCATGTACATCCACAATTGTAATAAAAGCATTAGGGTCTGCGTTTTTAATAATTTCTTTCATTCTTGCAAGTTCAAGTCTTGATACCACACAGTAAATAATAGTTTTTTTAGCACCTGAATACCCTCCGACACCATTTATATAAGTTACACTTATATCAAGCTTTTCAATAAGCTCCTGTCCTATCTCTTCGGCCTGATCACTTATAATTTCAATAGATTTTGCAGAATTCAGCCCCTCAAGCACAACATCAATAACTCTGAACGCAATAAAATAAGTCAAAACAGCATACATGGCTCTGTTCCAGCCAAATACAAGCCCTGCGGCACCGTAAATAAATACATTAAAAAGCATTATCCATTCACCGACTGAAAACCCGAACTTTTTGGATAAAACGAGCGACATAATTTCTGTACCGTCAAGCGAGCCTTCATTTTTTAGAACAAGCCCGACGCCTGTTCCGAGAATTATTCCGCCGAAAACTGTACACAAAAGCAAATCATCAGTTGTCGGCAGATGATGCGTTGTAAAAATATTCAATGCTAAAGAAAGCATTCCGATAGCATAAAATGTCTGGAGGACAAATTTTTTACCTATTTTATTAAATGCAAGAAGGAAAAATGGTATATTAATGACAAAAATTAACAATCCCAGATTAATTTTTGTCAGATAACTCACAATAATTGAAACCCCGACAATACCGCCGTCGATAATATTATTAGGAACAAGAAAAACTTCTAAAGCAAAAGCAGCAATAAAAGGGCCGACCGTTAAAAAAAACAATTTATTTAACAGTGAAAAAAATTTTTCTTTTTTAGTCAATTTCCTTTCCGGCATAATTTTTTAAACCTTCCCTGATTCATCTTTCGCGGACTTTTTAATAGTCATAAAATTATTAATTTTGAATATAGTTTTTTTATCGTCTTCCGACTTATCTTTGTAACCAAGAATGTTTTCAAGATCAGATTTCAAAGTTACAAGATCCTCATATTTTTTAAGGCTTCCGTCGATAGCCACAGAAACATCTCCAGTTTCTTCCGAGACAACAAGGCAGGCAGCATCGGTGCCTTCAGTCATTCCGATAGCAGCTCTATGGCGGGTACCGTATTTCCAGCTTAATTTAGGATCTTCCGTAAGAGGCAAAAGAACTCCTGCGGATATAATTTTATCGCCGTTTATCACAACAGCACCATCGTGCAAAGGCGTATTCGGGTGAAAAATAGTTAAAATTAATTCAGTAGAAAGATCCGCGTTCAAACGTGTTCCTACATCATAATAAGTATTTCTCAAATCACTCTGAAATACAATTAACGCACCGGTATGCGATTTGGATAAAAATTTTACGCTTTCAATTAATTCTTTAACTACGTCAATTTTTTGATTTTTTGATTTTTCATAGCTGGAATTAAAAATTCTTGTTACAAAATCGACCTGTCCCAAAAATCCTAAAAATCTTCTGAGTTCAGGCTGAAATATAACGATTAAACTCAAGGCTACGAGCGTAACAATTGATTTTAAAAACATTCCTATAATTTTCAAATCTATTCTCAATAAAATTTCGCTCAAAACCCAGAAACAGACAAGGATTAAAATTCCTTTTACAAATTTTTCAGAGGATGTGTTTTTAATAAATTTCTTATATAAAAACAGCAAAAGTCCGGCAAGAAAAGCTATCTGGATAAAATCCGACCAGTTAAAAGTCAATTCCAGAGTTCCTATGTATTTTAAAATATAATCTAAAATATCATTTATCATTTTCTTAACCTTTTAGGAATTTCATCATGAGATATTAAATCATCCAGAGTCTCTCTCATTACTATCATATCAGATTGAGAATTATTTACAAGTACCATAGCAGGTTTTTGTACTCTGTTGTAATTTGAAGCCATGGAATAATTATAAGCTCCTGTGTTATAAACACATAATATATCTCCTTCTTCAAGTTCAGGTAGTTTTATATCTTTAATTAAGATATCGCCTGATTCGCAAAATCTTCCTGCAATTGTAACATTTTTAACAGGTTCATCCGACGCTTTGTTTGCTATTTGAGCGAAATATTCAGACCCGTACATAGAAGGTCTCGGGTTATCAGCCATTCCGCCGTCGACTGCAACATATTTTTTACCTTTCGGCACCTGCTTGGAACTTCCGATAGTATATAAAGTTACACCGGATGTTGAAATAACACTTCTTCCTGGTTCAATAAATAAAGATGGAGGGTTAATTTTGTACTTTTCAATACATTCATTAAGCCTGTTTATAATTATATCTGCGATTGTATAAACAGACGGCGGGCAGTCTTTATCAGTATATTTTACGCCCAAACCGCCTCCGGCATTTATCTCATTCAGCTTTATACCAAATTTTTCATCTAATCTTGCAATTTCTTTAACAAGAATTTCTATTTCATCACCGTAGATAGAAGTTTCAAAAATCTGAGAGCCGATATGTGCATGAAGACCATGAAGATTTAGATTTTTATACTCATTTAAAATCAATCCCACAGCTTCATCAATCTGTGTCAAATCAAAACCGAATTTTGAATCCAGATGTCCTGTCTGAATATATTCATGCGTATGGCATTCAATTCCAGGAGTAATTCTAAGAAGTATATCTGCTGTTTTGTTGTATGATTTTGCAATTTCATTTAATAATGAAAGTTCAAAAAAGTTATCAACAGAAATTCTGCCAACACCGAGTTTTAATGCAAGTGACAATTCATCAACAGATTTGTTATTCCCGTTAAACAAGACTTTTGCCATATCAACGCCGGCTTTATAAACAGTATAAATTTCGCCTGCCGATACAACATCAAACCCAAAACCTTCGCTGAACAAAATTGCCGAAATCCCCATTGTACATAGAGCTTTAGAGGCAAACATCATATTTACTTTCGGATATTTTTTAAATGCTTCTTTATAATCGGCACAAACAGTTCTTAAAGTTTTTTCATCAATAATATATAAAGGGGTGCCAAATTTTTCTGCTAGCTTGACAAGATCACACCCGCCGATTTCAAGATTACCGGCTTCATTAATTTTTGTAGTAAGCGGTTTTAATGACTGGTTTGTACTTTCCATTGATGTCCCTTCTTATATCTTTAGAATAACATAATTAAGATAAAATTAAAATAGTAAAAATAATGTAATTAACAAAGAATAATACACCATTAAGTTTCTTGCTTTCAAAAGCCTGAAATAAAATTCTTTTGTTTCACCCCCGCATACAAAGCTTTTTAACGAGTTATAAATATCAAATACCAGCGGAACAAGAACAAAAGTAATTAATATAAGATAATTTTCCAGCATAAAAGCAAGAATTCCCGTAAACAAGTACCCGAGTCCGTAAACTATAAAAACTCCCTTTAATGCCTTATTTTTGCTTCCAATACGGCAGGCAAGAGTTTTCTTATGAGATGCCATATCGCCTTCAAAGTCCAAAAGCGTGTGAACATACAAAAGTCCGACAGTAAACATTACAACTGCAAGCGACATTACAAAAACGACTAACGAAAAATCTCCGGTCATAACAAAATAAACACCCTCAAAAAGCAAAGGTCCGAAAGCTGTCCCGACAGCTATTTCACTCAAACCTTTTTGAGACAGTTTTGCATAAATTAAAGTTATAACCCCGCCTATAAATGCAAGCCACAAAACAGACAGACCGCATCTTAAAAGAAGTAAAAAACCTGCGATACAGGCAATGAAACAATAAATTACAACAACTTTCAAAACATCATTTAAGGCGGCTTTGCCTTCCTTTATATATGCACACTTACATTTTTGTGAATTATCAGTAAGTTTTTTATAATCAACATAATCATCAAACAAATTTGTTGCAAGATGCGCAAAACAAATTCCGATAAGTGCAATAACACCGTTTAAAATATCTCCGCCTGATTTTAAAGAATAAACAAAAACCACAAGCCACGACAATAAAGTCATAGGCAGTGAAAAAATTCTTGAATTTTCAAGCCAGAATAAAATTGTTTTAATCATCCGAGAAGGTTTTCCATTCCTTTAACATCTTCATAACTTGCACCTGCTTCAAGAATCTCCTCTGCTGTTAGACCGAAAAGAGTTATGAGGGAATATGCTTCTTTACAGTCTGATTTTAGGAGTTTTGCAACGGTTTGAACTGCCTCTTGGCGGGTAAGATTTGCAAACTGCTGATTTTTCCCTTTATTAATAATTCTTTTTTTTGACTTGCCCACGCTATTTTACCCCCAGAGCTAAAAGCGCAGCGCCTATCATACCGGAGTAATTACCGGCAGAAGCTTTTACAATCTTAAAAGGTGTTGTAACGATTTCTTTATTTGCCTGCGCTTCAAGATACTCAATATCTACAAATTCAGCCATAGAACCTGACAACACAACACAATCAGGATCAAAAATATTTGCAAGCCCTATTATACCTTCCAAAATATCATTTTGCCAAGTTTCAAGAATTTTTTTCATCAAAGGTCTGTCTTTATTTTCTATAACATAGTAAGTTGTAATTTCAGGATCACCAGAGATTTCTTCTGCTGTCTTTTTTAACCCTGTGCCTGACGCATAAGCTTCAAAACAGTCGTAACTTCCGCAGGTACATTTTCTGTGTTTATCAGTACGCATTTTAAAATGCATCTCGCCTGCTGCGCCGTTTTTACCTTTATAAAGTTTGTTATCAAGAATAATTCCGCCGCCGACACCTGTGCCGAGCGTCAGCATAACTGAATAGGGCATTCCTTTTGACGCACCAATAATATGTTCTGCCCAGGCAGCGGCATTAGCGTCATTTTCAACAAAAACACGTTTTTTACTCAAACTTTTAAAGTCCATATTCGGATAACCTGCTGCAATATTTCCTGTTGAACCTAAAATCCCGTCATTAGAGTTATTTACTGCCCCGCAGGTTGCAAAAGCGATAACATCAACCTGACGTTCATATTTTGCAATAATTTCTTCAAAAAGAGCTTTTATTTCATTAAAAGTTTTCGGGGTATAATGCTTTTCAATTTCAGAGATAATTTCGCCTTTTTCATTAACTATTGCATTATAAATTTTTGTACCGCCGACATCTATTGCAAGTGCGTGTTTTGCCATAAGTTTATCCTCTCTGCACAAATCTTTTTGTAATTAATTGCGGTCTTGTAATAGCTGAACCTATAACAACACAATGTGCTCCGATTTCAAAAGCTTTATCTACTTCTTCAGGCTCCCAAATTCGTCCTTCCAGAACAACAGGAATGTTGACATTATCAACAAGCTGTTTTAATAGTTCAAAATCAGGACCTGAACCGCGGTTTTGTGAAAACTGTGTGTAACCGGAAAGTGTTGTCGATAGAATATTAGCGCCAAGTTTTTCAGCATTCAAACCTTCTTCAAGAGTTGAAATATCAGCCATTGAAACCCTATTGTTAATTCTGACATATTTTATAAGATCTTCAAGCTTTTCGCCGTTCGGTCTTTCTCTCATTGTGCCGTCAAAAGCGATAACATCAGCTCCTGCTTCTACAAGAGCTATAACATCTTTTAAAACAGGCGTAATATAAACAATTTCCTGCCAGTTAGAAGGAATTATATCAGGCTTTGTAATGCCTATGATTGGAATATCGAAAAGATGCTTAGCATTTTTAACATCCCTCACCCCTGCCACTCTAAGACCGCCTGCCCCGCCTTTTACAACAGATTTCATCATTGCGACCATACATTTTTCAAGATATAGAGGCTCAGAAGGCATTGCCTGACAGGATACAACAACTTTATCTTTTAAACGATTAATAATATTCATAAAAGTATTATACATTAAAAATTTTTATTTGAGTTATAATAATAATAAAGAATTATAATTAAGGGAGAAAACATGAGAAAAACTACTGTTAAATATCCATACCTTACAGAAGATGTAGAGATTTACGAAAGAGAAAACGGACATAAAATTGTTCTTGCGCATAAAGAAGGAGAACTTGTAAATGTCAGCACATGGGTCAAAACAGGTTCAATAAATGAAGATGACAGCAATAACGGGATTTCACATTTCCTTGAACACTTGATGTTTAAAGGAACACATAAACATAAAGCCGGATATTTTGACAGAACTCTAGAAGCTAAAGGGGCAATAGTTAATGCTGCCACTTGGAAAGACTACACATTTTATTATGTAACTTTACCAAAAGGCAAAGACTGCTCTGATTTAAACCTTGCAATCGAACTTCACGCAGATATGATGCTTGATCCGGTTTTGCCAGAAGAAGAAATCGGAGCTCCGTTTGATATTAACAACCCTGAAGTTACTGATAAACGCGAACGCCACGTTGTAATTGAAGAAATAAGAATGCGTAAGGATCAAAACTGGACAAAAGTCTATAACGCCTGCAATTTCAATATGTATAAAAAGCACCCGTACAAACGAGACGTCATAGGCACTCCCGAAATTATTTCACAGGTTACGCGAGACCAAATTATGGATTACTATAAAACTTTCTATACACCAGAAAATATGACAACTATTATTGTTGGCGATTTTGAGAAAGAAAAAATATTAGAAAAAGTCGAAAAAGAATTTGACTTTAAAGGCCGAAAAAATGCCCCGAAAAGAATTAACGAAATTGACACCCCTACCAATCATACAATTGTTGTTGAAAATAAGGGGATATCAAATACATCTTACCTTATGATAGGCTTTTTGGGGCCGAAAGCAAATCAGCTAAAAGAAAATATAGAACTTGATATTATAAGCATTATCTTAGGCGAAAGCACAAGTTCCAGACTTTATCAAAATCTGATAGAAAAGCAGAAAGAGCCTGTTTTCAATATGGCAAATGCCGAACATTACCAGTTTAAAGACGGAAATAACTTCTTTGTTCAGGCAAACTTTAAACCCGAAAAACGCGATATTGCAATAGAACTTGTCAAAAAAGAAATCCAAAATCTTATAACAAACAGAATAACAGAAGATGAACTTGAAAAAGCTAAGAAAAAGATAAAATCCCGATTTGCATATTCTGCAGAAACTGTCTCGGAAATCGGAGAGACAATCGGGTATTATATGACAGTCTGCGAAGATTTGAAACTGATTGAAAATTACCTGACCGATGTTGAAGATATAACAGTAGATGACCTTGAAAATACAATAAGAAAATACTTAAGTCTTGATAATGCGGTTATATCAATCCTGGAACCGGAACAATAAGCTAATTTGTGTCAATTTCAGCATGCTTATCTTTAAATACCCTCGCCCCCTGGTGGAGAGGGTTAGGGAGAGGGGCTTATTGGATGGCAAGCTGATTTAGAAGTTAGGAGGGTAGGAAGCTAAGAAGGTAGGCTGTTTACGGTAAAAAGCTTATCTTCTTATCCTCCTATCCTCTAAGCTTCCAAATTGTAGCCACCCCAGCCCTCCCCCAATGGAGGGAGTATGTGATGGCTGGAGCGGCTACGTTCCCCCTCTCTCTTTGTGAGATGGAGCAGCTCTTGACGAGCTTGCGAGTCTTTAGAGATGCGGGTGAGGGTTTAACTAGAGGATAAGAAGGTAGGAAGATAGGAGGGTAGGCCGTTTACGCTAAAAGGCTTATTTTCTAATTGCCAAAGTCTACCTTCTTGTAGTGATATAACAAGTTCATGCAAGACCCAGGTATCGGGTGCAGCGGCTACGCTGCCCCTCGCCATTCGGCGAGGGAATAAAAAACTTTTCCCTCTCCTCGGGAGAGGGATTAAGGGAGAGGGCTTATTTAGTTGCCAAGAAGGCAGGCTAAAATTAATTAAGTAAAACAAAAATTTGATTATTTAATTCTTCATAATTTTCCGAAAAAATATCGAGTTTTGTTTCAATAATTTTGACAAACTGTTGAAGATAACAAGAATCGTTGTTGTCTTCTACACAATTATAAAGAATTTTGAGAAAATTTTTAATTTCATTTAAATCTGCTTCATAACTCATCATTTTGTTTAGGATTTCATCTTGCATATTGACCTACTTTCTTACTTTATTAAATGAATATATTCATCTATATTATTAATATATTCACTTGAATGTTTTTTGTCAATACTTAATAATAAAAATATGCGAGATGAGAGGTTAAAAATATTAGGTGACAATATTAGAGCTGAAAGAATGAGAAAAAGATTTTCTCAAGAAAAATTAGCTGAATTAATCGGGGTGCATAAAGATTCAATTAAAAATATTGAAAATGGGTATCAAACACCTTCTGCTTTCATCGTCTTTGACATTGCAAACGCTCTTGAAATACCTATTGAAGATTTGTTTAAAAATGTACCTGCCAAAAACATTTAATATAATCCCGCCGCTTAGGTGAGAGCTAGAGAGAGGGGCTGAAAATTAATCAATGCAAGAAGCAGCAGCAAATGAAATTCAACAACTTGAACAGGTCAGAGAAAAATGTCTTTCCTGTCAAAAATGTTCGCTTTGCAAAACAAGAACAAATATTGTTTTTTCAGGAGGAATTCCAAATCACAAGCTTATGCTTATCGGAGAGGCACCTGGCTATTATGAAGATCAAAAAGGCGAACCGTTTGTCGGGAAAGCAGGACAGCTTCTTGATAAAATTTTTGCATCTGTTGGTTTGTCAAGGCAAAATGATGTTTATATATGCAATACACTAAAATGCCGTCCTCCTGACAACCGGGACCCGCTCCCTGATGAAAAAGAGGCTTGCAGAGAATATCTTGATGCACAAATAGAAATCTTAAAACCGCGGATAATCCTTCTTTGCGGACGCGTTGCAGTAAATTCTCTGCTCAATACAACACAGGGGATTACAAAACTCAGGGGGCGATGGTTTGAAGGCCCTTATATGTCTAAAATGATGCCGATTTTTCACCCTTCATATCTTTTAAGAAATGACTCCCGCGAAAAAGGAAGCCCTAAATGGCTTATGTGGCAGGATATTAAAGAAATAAAACGTGTATATTCACAAATGGATTAAATCTATTTATAAACATCCTGAATATTTTTAATTCCGCCATTTTCTACCGGCAGACAATAAGTTACGTTTGGATGAAAATAGTAATTACCATTGGGATTTCTCATTATAACAAGACTAAAAAGATCAAAACCTGTCTTATTTGGTCTCAAATTACCGTTGCTGTCAACTGCAAACATAGGCTTTGGGACATTTGCAGGCATATTAAATACAACAAGACTTGTTTTATCATTCATTACAAATGCCTGATTGTATTTATTCATCATACTTTCAGAAAAACCTGCACATTGTATTGCTTTAGGATATTTTTTGTAGACCGGAATACAATTATTCTCAAGTGCCATATTTTTACAGTATTTTTTAACTTTTAAATTAGTTGCGAAAGTTTTATAAAATCTGTCGCATTCAGAAAAATCACTTTTTATTCTCCGATTAGAACTGTAATAACAGCCTGTATCTCCTCCCATTTCAGAAACGGTCGACTGCAGAGCCTGAGAATACATAGAATACAATTTTTTGAACGAAGTAACAGCAGCTTTATCAATAAGTTTACATGTATACCATGTTGCAAAAAATAAAACTGCTATAAGATATACACCGGACATTAGCAAAACACGAGTTTTATCAGCCATAATCTTATTATAATAACTCCTTGGGTTCTATTACAAAATCAATAACAAAAGGACCTCCAGTCAAAAAAGCCTCTGAAACAGCCTCTTTCACATCTTCAAGTTTTTCAACCCGCCGCGCTTTTATCCCGTAGCTTTCAGCAAGTTTTACAAAATCCGGATTAGAAATTTGTGTTGCAAAATACCTTTCTCCACATATCTTTTCCTGAAATTGTCTTACCATGCCAAGATAGCCGTTATCTAAAATGAAAATTTTTACAGGTAAATTATAATCTCTGCAAACCGCAAGTTCCTGCAAATTCATCTGAAAAGAGCCGTCACCAGAAATACAAATTACAGGCGCTTTATTTAATGCGATACTTGCGCCAATTGCAGCAGGCAAACCAAAGCCCATTGTACCGAGACCGCCGGAGGTTATAAATTTTCTCGGGAAATTAAATTTCAAATATCTTGCGGCCCACACCTGATGCTGGCCGACTTCTGTTGTTACTGTGATATTTTTATCCTTGATACAAGCGGCAATTTCCTGTAAAAGTTCAAATGAATGCATTTTAGAAGATCTTTTAAGCGGCTTTAAATTATCATTTTTAAATTCCATAACCGCTTTCAGCCAATTGGAATTGTCTGCGGTTTTAAAATTACTCAATCGCACAATCATTTTTTGAAGGACTTCTTTTGCATCGCCTAAAATGCCGATAGACGCAGGAATAATCCTTGATATTTCATTTTCGTTTATATCAAGATGAACAAGTTTTTTGCCAAGCTCATTTTTTTCAAAACAACATCTTATTCTATCATTAAATCTTGTTCCGACTGCAAAAATCAAATCTGCTTCTTTGACAGCTCTGTTTGCCCCAGGATGCCCGAAAATTCCAATCATACCCAGATAATTTTCATCATCTGAAGGATAAGTCCCTAGTCCCATCATTGTAGAAACAACAGGAATGTTCAAAATACGGGCAAACTTTGTAATTTCTTGTGATGCATCAGCCTGTATAACTCCTCCGCCTGAAATAATTAAAGGGCGTTTAGCTTGAATAATATTTTCAAGAGCATCTTCTATAACGATTTTGGCAGGAACGGGTTTTGAAATGTTTATTGACATATTTTCACAAAATTCAGCTTTCTGCGAAAAAACATTTTTTGTAATATCAACAAGTACAGGGCCCTGTCTGCCTGACATAGCGGTATTGTAAGCTTCAAGCAGTGTTTTTTCTAAATTATAGGCATCTTTTACCTGAAAATTTTTCTTTGTACACGATTTTGTGATATCAATAATATCAACTTCTTGAAAAGCATCCTGATGAAGAAGTTCAGACGAAACCTGACCTGTAATTACAACAAGAGGATATCCGTCAAGATAAGCGTTAGCAAGACCTGTTACGACATTTGTTGCCCCCGGGCCTGAAGTAACAATTACAGTCCCGCATTTCCCGCAAGCTCTTGCATAACCCTCTGCGGCATGTACAGCGGCCTGCTCATGGCGGACAAGATAATGATTTATATCATTTTGTTTGGCAAGTTCATCATAAATTCCTAAAACAATTCCGCCCGGGTAGCCGAAAATCGTATCAACATCAAGTTTTTTTAATGTTTCAACAACAATCTGCGCCCCTGTTAAAGTTTTAGTTAATATTTGCATAAAAAGCACCCCGCTACAAAAATTTTATCACAGAGATTTTTGGAATGCAAAAAAAGCCGTCTTATTAATAAGACGGCTTCATTTTTTAGTCAAATGTAAATAACTCTTTTAATAAGTTTTGCTTTTTTTGAACTTTTTGCTGTTGTTCTTGAGCTTTTTTCTGCCTTTCAAGCTGTTTTTGTTTTGCCTTAGCCCGTTTTTTAGCGAGCTTTTGCTCTCGTTTTTTCTTTTTTTCTGCAAGTTTTTGCTGTTTAGCCTGCTGTTTTTGATAAGCAGACTGCTCTTGTTTAGCGACTTTACCTGTTAAATTGTCAAGCCACCTTGAAATAGGGCCTTGTGCTTCCGCGGCATAAACAGAAGACATAGACATAACGGCAATTGCAAGTAATACTGTCAATTTCTTTTTCATAAAAATTCTCCTTATTCAGAAATTAATTGATTCCACAATTCTCTTTTCTGTTCTAATTTTTGTTTTCTGGCATTTGCTGCATCTTCACGTGCTTTTTGGTTTGCTTCTATTTTCTTTTGCAGTTCTTCTTTCTGTTTTGCACGTGCCTGCTCTCTTGCTTCCATCTGCTTTTGAAATTCTTCTTTTTGTTTGGCTCTTGCTTCTTCTCTTGCTTGTTGCTGCTGCTGTAATTCTTTTTCTTTATCCACAATTTTTTTGGTATGTTTTTGGATAAATTTTTCAGTGTAAGTTGTTGGCTCAGAATCAGCTGCATAACTGACTACTGCTGTTCCAATAACTAGCACTAAAGATGCAATTAATAATTTTTTAGACATAATAAACTCTCCTTTTTGTTACCATAATATTATACTAGATTAAATCATACATCGCAACTATTTTGTTAATGCCCTGCTGTGCAATGTTAAAAATCTTAACCATTTCTGACTGTTCATAAGGCTCGCCTTCTGCGGTAGTTTGAAATTCTATAATTTTTCCGCTTTTTGTCAAAACTACATTGCTGTCAACCTGTGCATGCGAATCTTCATTATAATCAAGATCAAGTCTTACTTCCCCGTCGACAATTCCGGCAGAAATTGCACCAACCGGTTCTATTATCGGATTTTCAGACAGAGTGCCGTTCGCAATTAATTTGTCAACAGCAATTTTTAAAGCAAGAAAACCTCCGCAAATACTTGCGGTTCTTGTCCCGCCGTCTGCCTGAATTACATCGGCATCAATTGTTATTGTTAAATCTGGAATTTTTTCTAAATCAACACAGGCTCTGAGGCTTCTGCCGATAAGACGCTGAATTTCCTGAGTTCTGCCTGAAATTTTTGTTCTTTCTCTCTGGCATCTAGTATTCGGAGCAGAAGGCAAAAGAGAATATTCCGCAGTAATCCAGCCTCTTTTGTCTTCTTTATCCATCCACTTTGGCTTTCCTTCTTCAACTGATGCGGTTGTAATGACTTTTGTATCGCCAAATTCAACAAGCACCGAACCTAATGCATGTTTTGTATAATCTTTTATAAATCTTATTTCTCTTGTTTCATTATTTGCTCTGCCTTCACGCTTCATAGTGTTATCCTTTCTTTACCTCATAATCCCACATATAAATTTGTCCGCAGTATTTGCACACAGCATGGTCATTCATAAACTGCAAATCAGGAATAAATTTGTATCCGTCAACGGTTATTTCAATATCGCCGTCTTTGTTGTATTCCTGCAAAAACTTTTTTTCACCCCTGTAATCAGGGGAAAACATAAGTTCAAATTTATCTATTGATTTACAATTCTTGCAAATAAACATAATTTAATACTCATCGTCTTCTAGTCTTGCGCGTCTTATAATTTCAGGATCAATTCCGCGTTTTTCTATTTTAAAAGTCTTTGCTACAGTCTTTTTTGACACTGATTTCTTTTTAGGCTTTGCTTCACAATTATCATAATCCTTACAGTCAGATGCAAGATTGTTATACCACAATGTCCAGCAGATACTCCTTATCGGAAGCGTAAAACCGACTACGATAAAAAATATTATTTGATTAACCGCCTCTTTGCCTATTAGCATAGGGGTAATTCCAAATTTTTCAAAATTTTCTACCGGAAGCGAATAAGCCCAATTTTCAAAAACTTTAGCAAGCTTTTCTGTCAAATTAAGCGCATCAAATATTACTGCTAACCCTGAGGTTAAAAGATAATAAGTGAAAACAACAAGCAGTGTCATTAAAAGAAATGTTCTTGCAAATTTCCCTTTTACAAGCTGCAAACTTCTTCTAAAATATCCGACAGGCGACAAACCATTTTCGAATGTGAACACCTGAAAAATCAATATAAAATAAATGAAAAATATAAAACCTATTATCCAAAATACAGGAATAAGCGATACCAGCGTAAAAATACTAAATAAAAGCCACAGTATAATAAACGAAAAAGTCTTTTTGGTTACAACAGAATTATGAGCTCTGAAATCATATACTCTGCCAGTATTCAAATATCCGTCAGTCATAGAATTTAACGCGCCATAAGATACCAGATAATCCCAAAAAGCTTTTGCCCATATCAAAAGTCCGGGTATAACAGAAAGTATTATACATATAAGCATTGTTGAAATATCATTTAATGCAGGAAATTTTACCGCTAAATCCTGAAAGTTCTTTGTATGCCAGTATGTAATACCAAATATCATAAACAGCCCAAGAAGCTGACCAAGAACCGGAAAAGCCATATATAAGAAAAATTTATGAATATTCAATGCATAAATTTTTATGCCTTCAAAAAATACAACCCAGACGCTTTTATCTTCTTTTACCATAACTCTCCTGTTTTAAAATCTCAAATTTATTGTATAATAATATTATTACAAATATGGAAAAATTTACAAAAGAAGATTTTATAAATAATAAAGTTAATTTGCATTTACACACTAAATTTTCTGACGGTAAAGGTGATGCTCAAGAGCTTGTGAGACAGGCTATTGAAAAAGGGTATAAAAAAATAGCATTCTGCGATCACAACACCTTAGAAGCTTATCACAAAACGGATATTCTAAAATATGACATAGTCATACCAGCTGTAGAATTTGATGTCTGGTGCGGTTATGTTTTCATGCATTTACTTGGTTACGGGATTGATGTTAACAATAAAGAACTCTTATCTTTCTGCGCAAAAAACAAAAAAGAGACAGAGCTTGATATAATAAGAATTTTTGCTAAACGCGATATAAAAAAGCTTATTAAAGCAATCCATAATGCAGGCGGAATTGCAGTGCTTGCACACCCTGCATGCTGCTGGGCTGTTAATTTTGAAGGATTTATAAAAAAATTAATTTTCTACGGTCTTGACGGGCTGGAAGTTTATTACCCCTACAAACGCCACAGAGGGATAATAAAATTCCACAAAGCATCCACTGTTGAAAAAATCGCCGGTAAATATAATCTTATAAAAACCGGCGGTACAGATTTGCATGGAACCGATTTAGATTAAACCTGCTACCATGGATAATCCTTTGTTATTTCCCAATTATCATGCATAATCAACGCAGCACAATAATCCCCGCGTTTACCTTTTGAACAGGATGAAGTATCTGAACCTGTTATTGTTTCTCTTGTTTGGCTTTGACCGCTTGCATTTAATCTGCCTGTCGGTTTATACATATCTTGTGTTGTTTCCAGTGCAACAGCAAATCTAAAATAATCTCTTCCCATTTTATTAGGTCTTTTAAAACCATTTATATCAACATCTATATTAATCAATTTAGGGAAAGTCGACTCCGGCGGATTAACACTAGTGCTTACAAATACAAGAGTTCCGTCATTCAAAATAAATCTGGTAGAATTTGTCAATAAAGAAGTAAAATCCGCATCACTCAATGTCTTAAGTTCATATGCACAACCACCGCTTGAATCAGTTCCGCATGTTTTTATAACGTTTAAATAAGGGATTAAATATTCACTGGCAAAATCCGAAGATGCCTGAATATTATTATCAGAACCAATCTCCCAGAGTTCGGTATCGCCATGCTCAGATTTAGCAAACTGTAAAGCATTTGCAATTACATTATAAACTTTTTTCAACTGAACAACAGTCTGTTTTTTCTGGTAATTTTGAATTAAAGAAGGCATGGTCATGGCAGCAACAACACCTATAATTCCTAAGGTAATCAACACCTCCGCCAACGTAAACGCAGCGCGTTTTTCTGCTTCCCTCCCCTGGGGGAGGGATTGAGGGAGAGGGTTATCAGAAGATAAGAGGGTAGGAGGATAGGAAGATAAGCTTTTTACCGTAAATAGCCTATCCTCGTACCTTCTTACCTTCCTATCTTCTAAATAAGCTTGACCTCTTGCCTCACTGGCTTCATGCCCTCTAATCAAACCATCACCCGCATCTCTAATGACTCGTTCACTCGTCAAGAGCTGCTCCCTCACACAAAGAGAGAGGGGGAACGTAGCCGTTCCATCCACCACCTGTGCTTTGCATGAATTTGTTCTGTCATTGCAAGGT
>CALVEO010000031.1 GCA_944326615.1 Candidatus Gastranaerophilales bacterium
CTGTTTTGCTTGAAAGATTTATGTTTATCCCAGGAGCGTAGCCGCTCCACCCATTACAGCTTACGACTGTGCATAAGCCGCTTTAATGAATGTTCAAATATTGTAAATTTCATTCGTAATATCGCTTTGTTCAGCCAACGCACTCGGGTACTCTCGTAATTCGGTAGAGATTTACTTAACTTCTTATCCCTCGCATCTGTTTTGCTTGAAAGATTTATGTTTATCCCAGGAACGTAGCCGCTCCAGCCAGAACATACTCCCTCCCTTGGGGGAGGGCTGGGGCGGGTTGCAATTTGGAAGCTTAGAGGAAAAGAAGATAAGCATTTTACTGAAAACAGCCTACCTTCTTAACTTCCTACCTTCCTATCTTCTAAATACGCTTGACCTCCTGACATCCGGCCCTCCGTCTGCCAAACAGCCTGCCTTTTTAACTTCTAAATAAAGTCTTACTGCGCATGCCGGTTATATTACCGGAACATCTACAGGATCGACCAGAATGACGTTTAAAGTATCGCCTTTTCTTAATGAAACATCTTTGCCTTTTCTAATCATATCAGCAAAAAAGTCATAAGCATAATAAGCTCCGCCTCCGATTGCTCCGCCGATTGCTCCTATACCTGTCATAAGCTGATCTGCGACAATAACATCATCAAATACATCTCCGCCCCATTCAGTAGCTGTTGATGTAATGTCTTTTGTCACTTCCCAGTTTTCTTTCAATGCATCTTTATAGCCGCGGGAAGAAGTTATTCCTCCGTCATATGTCAAATCAGAACGCCCTACAATTGAAAATGTCAAAGGAAGCTGTCTGCCGTTAGGTGTTACAACATGGTCAAAATCAAGATACAATATTGCACCTTTTGAAAATCTTTTCGGCTGTTCTATTCTTTTTATTGTACCACGTACCAAAGAGCCCATAGGAAGAATTACATCAGAATCAGACGTCTGGTCATTCATCATAATTGCAGTAAATTCAGTACCTTCGGGATTGACTGATGTTGATACATTATTCATCATCTGCAGTGAAAATTTAGTTCCTGCAGGAATTCTCTTTGTTTTAGCCTTACCGCTCAAAGGTTCAGCCGATACTGTCTGGACAAATAGTAAAAGTGATAATATTAAAGTAATAAATTTCATAAAAACTCTCCTCATTTTAATTTGTATTTTAGTAAATTTTATAAAAAAAAGCAATAGCAATGTTAAAAAGTTGCGGGCAATTATGAATACTGGTATTATAAATGTATGTCAAAAATCGATAAAATAGAAGAATTACAAAATATCTTAAAAGAAGATCCGACAAATTTCCAGGTCAGACGGGAACTTGCGGTATTATTACTTGATCTCGGGTATCCTGAAGAAGCAAGACAGCATTTTCTGTATTTGTCTAAAATTTTTAACGATGACAGCGGGATTTTTTATAATCTCGGAATAACTTATGAAAAACTAAAAGATCTTAATAAGGCAGAAGAAGCATACAAAAAAGCAATTGAGCTTGCTCCCGATGAAATTGATGCACACTATAATCTTGGACTTGTTTATACTGATCAAAAAAAATACGAACAGGCTGTTGACTGTTTTGAAAACATACTGGCAAAAGATAGCAATGACTCAAATTCTTATTTTTCAATAGGACTATGCTATTTTAAAGAAGGAAAACTTGATGGGGCTAAGTATTATTTTCAAAGGACAATTGACTTAAATGATGATGATATTTACGCCCATTTTTACATCGGAAATATTTTAAAAGAGGAAGGCGACAATGATGGTGCGAGAGAAAAATTTAACAAAGTTCTCGAACTCTCGCCTGATTACAGCTGGGCATACTTTAATCTTGCATCAATAGATTATGAGGAAGGCAATTTTGAATCAGCAATAAAAAATCTTGATAAAACTCTTGAATTAAATCCGAAAGATATTGAAGCATACAAAATTTATGCAAAAATTTTAACAAAATCCGAAAAACTTGATAATGCTGCAGTAATTATGGAAACAGCGATAGACAACTGCGGAGCAAACGGAGATTTATACTACATCTTAGCGCAAATTCAAAAACTCAGAAAAGCAAATGATGAATATGTAAAATGTATGAACTATGCTCTAAAATTTAATAACAGCCTGTCTGTTTCCGCCAAACTTGTAAAAAAAGAGCTTGATAACTTTTTCTCTTAAATTTTTTATGTTAAAATAAAACCAAAAAAAATTAGTGAGGAATTAATTATTATGAAAATGTCAAAAATGTTTATACAGACCCTTAGAGAATATCCTTCTGATGCAGAAGTTATTTCTCATAAAATGCTTGCAAGAGCCGGATTTATAAAAAAGCTTGCTCCAGGTATATATACATTTATGCCATTGATGTGGAGAGTATTGAAAAAAATTGAAAATATTGTACGTGAAGAAATGGACAATGCAGGGGCTCAGGAACTTTTAATGCCTTTTGTACAGCCGAAAGAATTATGGGAAGAATCAGGCAGATGGGAAGTATACGGCAGGGAATTAATGCGTCTTAAGGATCGCCACGACAGAGACATGTGTCTTGGACCAACTCATGAAGAAATTATAACCTCAGTAGCTCGTGATGTTTTGAAATCATATAAACAGCTGCCTGTAAACTTATACCAAATTCAATCAAAATTCCGCGATGAAATTAGACCAAGATACGGACTCTTGAGAGGGCGTGAATTTATAATGAAAGACGCCTATAGTTTTGATATTGATGAAGAAGGTCTTGACAAAGAATATCAAAATATGGCTATAGCTTACAAAAAGATTTTTGACAGATGCGGTTTAGCTACAAAAATGGTTCAATCGGATTCAGGTGCAATCGGCGGAAGCGTATCACATGAATTTATGGTAATTACAGACACAGATGCAGGAGAAAATGATGTATTTTACTGTAATTCTTGTGATTATTCGGCAAACTCAAACCATGCTGTATCAAACCTTCCTGATGCAGTTGTCGACGGTAAAGATTATTTTAAAGAAACAAAAATTATTGATACACCAAATACTCATTCAATTGAAGAATTAAGCAAATTTTTAAATATTCCTGACACTCTGATTTTGAAAACTCTGGTTTATATTATTGATAAAAAACCTGTTCTTGCACTAATCAGAGCCGACAAAGCTGTTGAAGAAACAAAATTAATGAATGCAGCAGGCGGAATTGATATAAGAATAGCATCATCTGGAGAGATAGCAGAACTTATGGCTGAAAAAGGCTTTGATGCCATACCTGGATTTATCGGTCCAAAAGGTATGAAAGACGTTAAAATTATTGCCGATGAAACAGTACGTGATATGAAAAACTTTGTTGTAGGCATCAATCAAACCGACAAACACATGGTAGGAGCAAACCTTTCTGATTTAGAAATTGATAATATTGATTATGCTGATATCAGACTTGTTCAAAAGGGAGAATACTGCCCACAATGCGGCAAACCATTGTTTGTAACAAAAGGCATTGAAGTAGGTAATATATTCAAGCTGGGAACAAAATATTCAAAACCTATGAATGCTGTTTACACTGATGTCAACGGCAAAACCCACCCGTATATTATGGGCTGTTATGGAATAGGAATATCAAGAACAGCAGCCGCCGCTGTTGAAGCACACTATGACGAACACGGTATAAAATGGCCGATTGCAATTGCGCCTTATCATGTAGTTATTGTTCCTGTTAATATCAATGACGAGCTTCAAATGAAAACTGCGGAAAAAATGTATGAAGATTTAAAATCCGCAGGCGTTGAAGTTGTTCTTGACGACAGAGATGAAAGAGCAGGTGTGAAATTTAAAGATGCAGACCTTATAGGTTTCCCGTTCAGAGTAACTGTAGGTAAAACAATTAGCGATGGCTTTGTGGAATATAAAATCCGCGAAACAGGCGAACAGGAAAAGTATACACCTGATGAAGCCACACAAAAACTTATCAATATAATAAAAGCGGTTAAATAATTAACCGCTTTTTTATTACCAGGGATAATCCTTACTGATTTCCCAGCCGTCAAATTCTATAAGTTTGGTACAAAATCCCTTTACAGTTCCGGAACATTTTTCCAAAAGATATTCCCTTGTTCCATCCCAGCCATAAGAGGGAGCTTTGCCAGTTAGATAAAAAGCGAATGTTTTTTTACCGTCAACAATATGCTCTCCTTGTATCGGAGCTGCAGTTTCGCCTAATTCAACACAATCTTTGTAATAAGGACAGAATGTTAAATAAGTACGGGCCGATGTGTCAGCAGTATTATCCCAGCGGTAAAAATAAAATCCTGATCCGCTTGGTAAAGCCCCTACAATACCGTATTTAGATTTTTTAACCTCTGTTGTTTTTATAAATTTCCCGAAATTTTCATTATAAAAATTTAAAGTTGATTCGGGATCAAGAGCTACAAGCGAACCCCAGTAATTTTCCGTTCCATTTTCATTATAAACGTCCAAATAAGCCTGCTGCCAGATTGATGAGAACTGTTTTATTCTTACAGCTGTAACTTTTCTCCTGTGATTTGCCATTAATACAGGCAAAGTCATCGCAGCCACCACGCCTATTACACCAAGAGTGATTAAAACCTCAGCAAGAGTAAATCCACAACGACAATTATTAGAGATATCAATATGAGTAGCAACCTCTGCTAAAGTAAAAGCTTTCTTCATATACAGCTCCTCTTAATAATACTTAATTAAATAATAATTATATGTTATTATGTTAATTATTTATTAACATAATAACATATAAAGGCATAAATGTCAATATATTAACATGTAAACTATAATAAAAGAATGGGTATAAATATTGACATAGATTACAAAACTGACATAAATGAGCTTGTAAGACTTCTGCTTTTTCGCAACAAAATTACAATCGCGGAGCTTGCCAGAAGAATGACTGATTTGAGCGGGAAAGAATATTCAAGATTTAACGTCCGCGCAAAAATTGAAAAAGGTTCGCTCAGATTTTCAGAAATGGTATTAATCTGCGAAATTCTCGGCTATAAACTGGATATTCACGAACTTTAGTTATTTTTTATGATGTCTGAATGCAAAATACTTAAACAAAATATAAGTAACAACAGATGCCATCAGAATTGAAAAAAGCTGCCCTATATAAACATTTTTCGAAATATATCTTACAATAAACTCAAGAATAATTGCGTTACAGGCATAACTGACAACCCATGTTGTACAGCATTTGAAATATTCTTTAAACCAGCGGCCCTTTGTACAGAAAACAAAAACCTTTTGATTAACAAATGAAAATACCGAAGAAATTATCCACTGCAAAGCAACGCATATCTGGTAATTTTCATGCCCTATCATACTTACGGCAATCGCAAAAATTATATATGAAAAAGCAGCATTCCATCCTCCGACAAGCAGGAACCTGATTTTGTCAGGAATAGTACACCATCTGTTATATAAAGTAATTACAGCCTCTCTAGTCATTAATAAGCCTTTCCTGTCAATGAAGTGTGAGTCATATATTCAATGCTGTCATCAAGTTTTGAAAGCGCTATTTTTTCGCCATAACGTTTTTCTAAAGCTAGCTCTATTAAATAATCTGCAAAATGCGGATTTTTCGGCAAAAGCGAACCATGCAGATATGTTCCGAAAACATTTTTATATCTTGCGCCTTCACTTTTGTCCGTTCCATTATTTCCATTTCCGACAACAATTTTCCCTAACGGTTTTGTATCACCTTGAAGATAAGTCAAGCCGCTGTGATTTTCAAAACCTACAAGAGTTTTTGGAGATAAAAAATCAGTTTCTACCGTAACATTTCCGATAAACCTTTTTTTACCTGCAACAGTATAAGCATCCATAAGACTTATACCATTCAGTTTATCGGCGTCAAATGGCTGATAGTAGTGTCCAAAAAGCTGGTACCCGCCGCAAATTCCTAAAAAAACAGCACCTTTATCACGTTCATCCTGCAGAAAATCTTTATTTTTATAAAGTTCTTCAGCAACATCCACCTGCTGTTTATCCTGTCCGCCGCCGATAAAATATAAATCATGTTCTTTTATATTGTCTCCGACACCGATTTCTTCAATCTCAACTTTAATTCCTCGCCATTCACAGCGTTTTTTAAGGGTAATAATATTTCCCATATCACCGTAAAGATTAAGCAGTTTCGGGTACAAATGCGCTATTGATATTTTTAAATCTTTCTCTTCCATGTTATACATTAGTATAACACAAGAATGTTAATACTTAATAATAATAAAAGAATTAATTACGATTCGTAGAATTTTTGCAGTCAAAAGACGTCAAAAAAGCAACAGGAATCATACCTATAGAAGCTCCGCAAAAATACAATAAAGGAACTGCAATAATAGTCAACAATACAGCATGGAATGAATTAAAGATATTTTTAGCGGAAATTATTGCCATAGCAATAATAACGCCGTATAAAATTGCCATAAAAGGAGCATACTTAATAGCAAATTGTGCTCCATCCTCAAATGTTTTTGCATCAGGATAAAGTATAGTAATTAAAAATCCACAGATAATACCACCTGCAATTGCTCCTAATATTGAGTATACAAGATAAAATCCAAATATTTCGATACCCTTACGCTTCGCCGATAAATCAAATAAATTTTTAAACAACTATACATCTCCTATGTAATTTCCTGCAGAATATCCGTAGATTTAAATTTTTTAGACGAATGAATATTTATATACTCTTTTAAAAGTTCAAAACACACATTGCATACTTTCTCATTAGCCTTTTTATCATAATCAGATTCATAATCAAAATCAAACTGCAGACATGCATTGAGAAAATTACGGAGCTTGTAATGCATAATATTATGCTGGTTATATTTTTCACTGCAGGTTTTACACAAAATTCCGCCCATTTGGGATGAAAAACACATATTTTCGTCTTGCACAGGCTCACCGCATACAAGACAACTGTCAAGTTCAACTCCAAGACCTGATATCTGCATCATTTTCAACTGAAATTTTATAACTGCAATCAATATCTCAATATTATTTTCTGCATTAGAAATTTTGTCAAGAGCCTTATAAAGAAGCTGGTAAATTTCATTTGAACAGGGATCATCTTCTACACCAAAATTATTAACGACTTCAGAGATATACATTGAATAAAAAATTTTATCCATATTTTGACGTGTTTTCTGAAATGTATTCAAAGCCTCAGCCTGACAAATTCTATCGAGATTTTTACCTTTATAGAGCATAAGTTTATTTGCGACAAGCAAATCCATTCTCGCACCAAGTTTGCTTTTAGGCTTTTTTACACCTTTTGCAACACCTTTAATAAGCCCTTTATCTTTTGAATACATAACAATAATCTTATCGGCTTCACTCAAATTGTAAGCCTTAAGATTAATCGCATCAGTTACAAAATTATTCATACAACTATCTCTAAAATACGTTATTTATTATTATAGCCGAATGTTCCATGGAATACTCCTCTGAACATCTGCTGAAGTTCATTTTTATTATCAGAATAAGACATAGCAACATCTTCCGAAATCAAGTCCTGTTCAAATAATCTGTATAAAGAAGCATTCATAGTTATCATATTGTTGAAAGAACCTTTTTTAACAAGTTCATAAATTTCTTCAAGCTTATCTTTTTCAATAAAGTCTTTGACAGTCGGCGTAACAACAAGAACTTCACATGCCGGACGACGTCCTGCAGCATTTGAAATTGGCACAAGTTTTTGAGAAACAGTACCGCGTAAAATTGACGCTAGCTGTCCCCTAACAAATTCTCTGTCAGAAGGTTCATACATATTAACAATTCTGTTAACAGTCTGGATAGCATCATTTGTGTGAATAGTCGCAAAAACAAGGTGCCCTGTTTCTGCGGCCTTTAATGCAGCAGTAACTGTTTCTTTATCTCTTATTTCACCGATAAATATAACATCAGGGTCCTGTCTTAATGCATATTTAATACCATCCGGGAAAGATGGTGTATCAATCAGCACCTGTCTTTGAGAAACGAGTGATTTTTTATTTGAAAAAATAAATTCAACCGGATCTTCAACGGTAATAATATGTTTCGGATAATTTATATTAATATAATCAATCAAAGATGCTATTGTTGTTGATTTACCGGAGCCTGTAGGCCCTGTAATAAGGACAAGCCCATTATTCAACGTGGCAAATTGTTCTATTGATTCAGGAAGCATTAATTCAGCTACCTTTTTAATATTATAAGGAATAGTTCTTATAACAAGAGCACTCTTTCCTAATTGCCTGCTTAAATTTACCCTGAAACGTGAAACACCATGAATTTCATAAGCAAAATCCAAATCAAATACCGAATTAACCTTGCCCTTAAAATGCACCGGAAGCAGAATATCATAGGCAATTGCAATATCGTCTTCTGTCAAAACAGGCATGTCAACTTTTGTAATTCTACCATCAATTCTGATTGCCGGATGCTCATCAACCTGAAGGTGAACATCAGATGCTCCGACCGCTACAGCTTTTTTTAAAAAAGAAATTATATTGAACTTTGATCCTGAATAATTTTCTGACATACTAACCCTCACACTTATTTAATAAAAAAATTATAGCATTTTTTTTTTGATATGACAATACATTTTTTTATGTAACAAAAATGTAACAAAATTTTTAAAACAGGAAATTTTACAAACAAAAAATACTTTATATAAATGTAAGGGAAATTAAAAATTTCAAACGGGAAAAATTGGATATTAAAAATAATCGAATTCTTAAATGTGTAAGAATAAAGATTAAAAGAAAAGGTTTATTTTATACTCTCTCTCTTAATATCCTCGTGTTTATTTAATGTTGCCTCATAAAGGCAACTTTTTTTTATTTATAAAATAATCTTAAATTTAAAGTTACAAAAATTTACATCATGCCATAAAAAAGCAATTATTATAAGCCACCATTTTTTATATAAATATGGTAGGTATAATAAATTTAACAAGAAAAGTTTTGCCGAAATTAACCGCAGACGCAAAGCAAAATATTGCAAATATCAATTCAATGCCTGAAATGGTTTTAACTAAAATGGCACGTAACGGAGATAAAAGTATTCTTCATACCGACATGAATCAGTGTGCTGCTGCGATTATCAAAAAAGACGGCATTACGACTGTCTATACAGATGCTCTACATGGCTGTAATTCGGTAGGTGCTGTTCTCAGGCTTAAAAACGGCGAGCATCTCTGTGTTTTATCGCATTATGTACCGACAAATATTGAAGGACAAGTTAAGGCTTTTGAAAAACAGCTTAACACTTATGCAAAATATATCAATGAAAATGAAAAACCTAAAATATTCTTTAACATAAGAGGCTACGACAACAATGGAAAATTGGAAGCTGTTCCAAATCCTATAGTAGATAAAATTAAAGAATTATTCAGCGGCATATTCAAAAAAGGGGTTGACAGCACCATCACCCCTTATGCGAACGGGAAACGCCCCGCATTTTTTTCATCCGCCAATATATTTCAATTTGATCCCGCAGATTTGAACAAATTAAAAATTACAAATGTTGGCGAACAAGAAAAATTTATTGATCTTACAGTATAATAATTAAGCAGAAACTGCCTCTTTATTAGCCTCAATATATTTAACAGCATAAACTGCACCGACAGCACCGTCAGAAGCCGCTGTAATAACCTGTCTTAAAGGAGTAGTTCTGACATCACCTACAGCAAATACACCCTCAACAGATGTAGACATATTTTCAGCAGTAACAATAAACCCTCTTGAATCCTGCTCCAGCTGACCGGTAAAAAATTCTACGTTCGGAGTCATGCCAATATAAGGGAAAACTCCGTTTACTGCTAAATTTGAAATTTCTTTTGTCTTAACATTTTCTAATACTACAGTGTTTACAAGCTCTTCACCCTTAATTTCTTTGACAACAGAATTCCATATAAATTCAATTTTTTCATTTTTAAATGCACGCTCCTGAACTATTTTATCTGCTCTAAGTTCATCACGCCTGTGAATTATGTAAACTTTATCTGCAAATTTGGTCAAATACACTGCCTCTTCAACAGCCGCATTACCGCCACCTACAACTGCAACAACTTTATTTTTATAAAAAGCACCGTCACAAACAGCACAATAACTTACACCGCGTCCGACAAATTCTTTTTCACCCGGAACACCTAACTTCATTGGCTGGGCACCTGTTGCAATAATAATAGATTCTGCTTTAAATTCATATTCATTTGTAACAATGGTTTTAGATTTCAAATCCACCTTTTGAATTTCCTGCATAGGAAATTTATGAACTCCAAATTTATCGGCATGCTCTTCGAATTTTTCCATTAAATCAAACCCGCCGACTATCTGAAATCCCGGATAATTTTCCAATTCCAGATAATTTGAAGGCTGACCGCCAAACATATTTACATCAATAACTGCAGTAGAAACTGCTCCGCGAGAAGCGTATATAGCAGCAGAAAGTCCAGCCGGCCCGCCGCCTAAAATAACAGTATCAAACGTTAATTTTTCCATTTTTCATCCTCATTTTCCTGTAATACTCGTCCCTGAAATCTTTTCCCCTTTTAACAAATAAATTGCCGTATCTTTTTTTATCAAAGAATTGTCATGTATTGAAAAAGTTTCTAGAGTTATATAGTTAACACCGGTAAAAGTATCTCCGGCAAGTTTCAAATCAACAGTATCAGTCAATTTTTTATTCCCGTCATAATCTCCTGTTTTTGTAAATCTTATAATATTTCCCTCAACATAATCCAGTTTAACAGTAGCGCTTGCACCTGTAAAGGGATTGTTTAAATTTATGACGTCCCCTGTTCGTGATAAGTTCCATAAATCTGCACTAACAGGTTTGAAATAAATATTTCCGGATTGTTTAGAAATTTTTGCAACAACACGCCAGTTTCCGTAAAATGAATCCGGAACAGAGCCAATCATTGAAACTCCTGCTTTCAAAGTCTCTGCTGAAACAGAAATTCCAATAAGCATAATAAATATCACAGCGAACTTTTTAAACATATCCATCATTTAATTATTTTACAACAAATTTCAATATCTATACAGCGGCCATTTTTTCATGGAGAGACTGAGCAGATTCTTCATAACCAACTCTGCCCATTAATGCATAAGTATAATTCTTAGCCTGCTCTACTCCCGGTTGATTAAATGTATCAATGTTATATAATTCACCTGCAATTGCAGTCTGAACTTCTAACATATAAAGAAGCTGCGCAACATTATAACCGTCAACTTTTTCAAGAGTAATTGTAACTGTCGGTCTGTTATAATCAGACAGTGCTACCCTTGTCGAATCAGCCTCAGCATTAATAAGCTGATTAATTGTCTTACCGCCAAGATAACCTATTCCTGTGTATTCAAAAATATTTGGGATTTCAAGAGTATTATCAAACTGAGCGACTCTTATAAAATTAATTACTTTATCATTAGGACCTTCATTATAAAGCTGTATTTGAGAATGCTGATCTGTTGCTCCCAGTGCCTTTATAGGTGTAGGACCAATATGAACATCATTACCGTTTTTGTCTTTATTTTTGCCTAAAGATTCTGCCCAAAGCTGAACATACCAATCGGAAACATATTTTAATCTGCTTGAATACGGCATCATAACCGATAAATTTTTACCTTTTTTAGTATCCATCAAGTAATGAATTAAAGCATTTTGCGCTGCAATATTTTCAAATATATCGGTATTTTTTAATGCAAGATCCATATCCTTGATACCGTTCATAATTTCGTCAATATCAATACCTACAAGAGCAAATGGCAAAAGACCCACTGCAGAAAATACCGAAAATCTTCCGCCGACATCATCAGGCACAACAAATGTTTTATAGCCTTCCTGCTCGGAAATCTGCCTTAATATACCTGTTTTTTTATCTGTTGTTGAAACAATATTATATCTGTATTCATCTCCAAGTTCTTTTTCAAGAATATTTTTTACAATCATAAACTGCGACATTGTTTCTGCAGTAGAGCCTGATTTTGTAATTACATTAACAAGAGTTTTTTTCAAATCCAAAATATTTAAAAGACCAACAATAGTATCAGGATCAATATTATCAAGGAAAAAAATTCTCGGCAGACCGTTACGTTGTTCTTCCGAGAGTAAATTCCAGTAAGGTTTTAAAAGAGCTTCTGTAATGGCAATACCGCCTAATGCAGAACCGCCGATACCGAGAACAAGAATATTATCATAACGTCCCTGAACCATTGCGGCATACTCTTTTACGTACCAGACAGTTTCTTCACTATAACCTAAATTCATCCACTGGAGCCACTGCCCGGGTTTATCTTTTCTTTTATTTAAGTCGGCGATTATATGAGCTATGGTATCCTTGTATTTTGTAAATTCTTCATTCAGATTCAAACCGTTCTCATGGCCTATAACCATTTCATCAGAATACCTATAGTCTAGTGTAATCATATTTTACCCCTCTCAAAATAACCTTTCTCTCTTAGTTCGTAAATCTTATACACATATTATATGTGCTAAAGTTTTTTATACAAGCGGAGACAGGATAATTTAATATTTTTTTACCAAACATAACCTATAAAGATGTCTGCCCTGGTTTAACTAACAAATTTCTTACAGCATTCTGCCACTCATCTAAAGTCAAATTAATCCATATTGCCAGTTGCAATTCTCCATAATGAACATCCACCTCACCAGCAGCAGATTTTTTCTGCAATATTCAGTTTTCATGGAAATATTTCTGTCATCCAGAACGTCAGATTGACCTGTGTGTTTCAGGATCTTTTTATTTATTCCTTCTCCCCTATGCGGGAGAAGGTGGCACTCTGTGCCGGATGAGGGGTAAGTATCACCCACCTCTTCACTTCCCCTCCCCTCAAGGGAGGGGATTATTGATACAAAATCAATTCCTCTCGTCCCTTTGTGCAGCGTAGCCGCTGCACCCGATACCTGAGTTTTGCATGAATTTTCTATGTCATTACGAGGAGAATGCGAAGCATTCGACGTAGTAATCTCATTTATATTACATAAATTATGAGATTGCGACGCTCCATTCTGTCGCTCGCAATGACAGTTATTAGCTTGTGGATTGGATTTACGAGAACATGCTCCCTCCCTTGGTGGAGGGCTGGGGAGAGGGTAAATCTTTACGGTACGTCCTACTGCCTTACTGCCATAGTATCCTAATATCTGAATAAATAACTGACATATACTGACACCCTCTTTTAAAAAGACGAGGGATTGAATATTAAGACCAGTCATCGCGCACATGTTGCGCGATATTTTTAGGACAAATTCCAGATTACGCAATAAATGCGCAATGACATTACTGTAAACGCCTGCCTGCCGGACTTCCTGACCTCTGCCAACTAAAAGTGCCCCCCCCCCGAAGATGGTTTTTTTAATAAATTTTTCATAATGTCTCCCTTTCCGATTTATACTTTTTCTTGCACCTTATAAGACTCAGGTACAGGTGCAGTATTTATATAATCCGCATTTTCAGATATTTGCTTGCACCATTCGTATATAATCTCTTCTTCCGACAATTTGTAAGAGATTGGTTTACCGACATGCAAATGAACCTCACGTCTTGTGAAAGGTTTCAACTTAGGATAGCCGGTAAATCCACCGATTGCAACAGGAACAATATCAGCTTTAGCATTTTTGGCAATTACTACAAAACCTTTTTTTAAATCACCGAGTTCAGAACCGTAAGGTCTTATACCCCCCTGTGGAAAAACTCCCAATGACCAGCTTGTAGATAATATATCTTTAACTGTTTTAAATGTTGCAATTTCAGGTTTTGTTCTGTCAACTGCAAATGCGCCTAAACGTTTTACAAGCCATTCAAATTTGTCGCCTTTCTGGAATAATTCTTTTTTTGCCATATAAGCAATCGGACGCCCGCAGGCCATTGTAACCATAGGCGGGTCAAAATGAGAGACATGGTTTGCAGTATAAATAAATTTCCCACTTTTTGCTTTGGTAGGCAAATTTTCTCTGCCTGTAATTGTGTAGTTATAAAATATTTTCATAAATGGAATTACTACGACATACAAAAAAGTCATATAAAACATAGTTCTGAAAATATTATATTCCTGCGGATATCTTCTATTATAATTTCGTTCTTTTTTCATAGCCTATCTTAAACTCCTAAACATTTTCTTTTTGCGGTTCATACTTAAAACCTGTTAACTCTTGTATAGCTTCAATCCATTTATTAAAAACGACATTTGGGTCTTTGTCATAAGGAATAGGTTTGCCTATTTTTACAATAACTTTTCCAGAAAAAGGCAGGTGGGTAGCCTTTTCTGTTCCAACAATTCCAACAGGCAAAACAGCACATTTTGTAATTTTAGCAAGTTTTGCAAAACCTTCCGTAACTCCTGTAATTGTTCCTGGTACCCCCCTTGTTCCCTGAGGGAAAATGCCGAATACCCATTTACTTTTTTTTATTTCCATTACTGTTTTGATTGTAGAAGGTCCTAAGCTTTCTCTATTTACTGCAAAAGTACCGAGCCAGTCAATCCACCACCTTATAAAAGGAATGTCGAACAATTCTTTTTTGGCCATGAATGAAATACGTCTGGGAAGAATTGCGGCTACCATAGGCGGATCCAGAGTAGAAAGATGATTCGGGCATACAATATATGCATTGTCTTTCGGAACATTTTCTAGCCCCTCAACTTCAAGTCTGTAGACAATTTTTAATCTTATCATATAGAATATTTTACAAATTATAAACTGAAAAATAGTTCTCCAAATATTGTATTCATCAGCAGTTCTTCTTGTATAATTCTTGTCTTTATCCCAAAACATTATCTATAATATCCTCTACTTCGTGATATACGCTTTCTTTAATTATACATTTAATATAAAATAAGACAAGTATAGCTTTTTGCGCATTTTACGGCTAAAATTAGTAATTCATTTCCCAATTATCATTTAAAATTTTACCAAAACAGCCGCCTATATCACTCTGCGCAGCACAGCGGGAATTATAAGAACTATCACGCTGATCTTCAGTTAAAGGAGCACTTGTTCCTCGATCATCAATCATTCCGTTATTATAAATGAACATAAAAAATAAATCTCTTCCATGGATATTAGGTCCGCTTTTGCCATTTGTATCAACCATAACATTTACTAGTTTATCACCTGAAAGTGCATAGTTAGGCCTTATTGCCGCACCGCTTGCAAGAACAAAAGATTTTAAATCAGTTTGCATAATGTTGTAAACCGCACCGCTCATATCTTTATATTCATCCGCAAAACATTCGCTAACAGCATCACAGGTTTGCACGACATTAAAATATTCAGAAATAAAATTGTCAAGCGCAGTATTTGAAGTTAAACCGGCTTCTTTTAAATTTACCGCATTTTTGTCATTTTGATACTTTAAAAGCGCTTGAGACAGTTCATTATAAACTTTGTGTAACTGGGTAACATATGTTTTTCTCTGATGATTTTGCATCAAAGTTGGAACTGTCATGGCAGATACAACGCCGATAATCCCTAAAGTAACTAATACTTCAGCTAAAGTAAATGCCTTTTTCTCGGATAATAAACTTTTTACAAAGACTTTTCCATACAAACTTCTCATAATCATCCCTTTCTTACTATAATTTAGATTATAACAAATTTAATTGCATAATACAAGTTTTTCATATATTATTATAATTATGATTAAGGAGAGAAGTATGAGAACATCAAATGTAGAATTAGAAAACGAGTTATTTAAAAGCGTATACGACAAAACTCCCGATTATATAAAAAATCTGAATTTAATGGATTTTTCAAACGAAGGAGAATTTACATTTACATTAAAAAAAGAACATCTTATGCCTTATGATGCAAAGAAAAACCCCGAAGGATTAAACCTTAACGAATGGTTTGCGAATTATGCAAAAGAAGCAAAAGTTTCAACAGCAGGCATAAGAGGGCCTCAAAACATTTTATACCCGCAGGACACAAGATTTCCGATTAACCTTGTAGGTATAGTTCTTGCAACACTTGCTAAAGCACTTGTCGCTATGGAAAAGTATAAAGGCAAACAAATCGTAAAAGTCGCAGGAAGAGAAGTTAGATATAATTCAGATCTTTTTCTTGATGCAATCGCAAGAATTCAGGCAGCTAACGGGATTAGAACCCTTGTACCGAAGGGAAGAAAAACAATTCCTATCTGGCTTGCATCTTTTCTGGCTTTCAAGCTTGATCTTTTAGGCGGAGAATATATTACATCAAGCCATGGTATTTCCGTTAAAAACGCGACAAAAGACCTGAATTGCCAGGGAAGCCAGTATTTACCCGAAGAATCAATGGAATTTGTAAATAAAATCCAGGAAATTTTTGACGAAACAAATAAAAAAGGAACTTATAAAATTAAAATTTCAGCAAAAGATAATCCTCTTATTGACGAAAAAGTTCTCGGCAGTATTGATGACGGTGTTGATTTGTATGTAGAATACCTTAAATCAGGTGTAGCGCAGAAAATTAACCTCGATTTAATCAAAAAAATTAAAGATAAAATTGTAATTGAAAATGTTGGCGGCTCAGCATACAGAACTTTAAGCAGAGTTTTGAAAAAACTTGATATTTCAGATAAATTTGAATGGTTCAATACTGAAGAAGACCCGTTTTTCCACTCAATCGGCAAATACGACCATACTCCAAAAGGTGAAAAAGCCTTCTATGATTACTCGGTAGATGCAACAGTAACAGCAAGAAGACCGGACGGTGAGAAATTTTTCCCTGTTATTGAAACCCTGCATTACGAGAAAAAATTAACTAAAATGCCTGTCGGAACAACTGTTTTAATAACAGATCCGGATCATGACAGATTAACCATTGCTCAGACTGAATATGCCTGCACAATCCCTGAGCTTGAAAAAGCCGGAATTGATTACATAAAATTGAATGAAGATTTGATTTTAACAATTTTTACTGCTAATCAGGCATTTCTTATGCTAATGGATTTCTGGGCAAAACAATTGAAAGCTCAAGGGCTATGGGACAAACATCCAAGATTTATGATAAAAACAACAGCATCCGCAATTTCCTGGGATGAATGGGCAAAAAATCAGGCTGTAAAAGTGGTTAATGTTCCGGTTGGCTTTAAAGAAATCGCAAATATTATGAAAAAGGTTGAATTAAAACTTAAAAAAGCACGAACAGGAGAAGTTGTAATAGATGATGTATTTGGTAATTCAATTAATCTCGGCATCAATCCAAGACTTCTTTTTGCAGGCGAGGAATCAGGCGGAATGATTATGGGAACAGAAGAACTTATAACTTCAAATTCCGGAAGGTTTGCGATTGCGATGCGGGAAAAAAGTGCTACAGAAGCAATTATTGTTGCATCAGCTCTTATTTCGAAGCTTCAAAGCAAACAGCAATCATTGTCTGAATATCTAGTTGAAATATTTGACGAAAACAATATTGTCGGACGTTTTGATACTCGTGTAGACATTGCTTATTACAACGAGTCAGAACCCGATATTAACAAACTAAAAGCCGATAAAACAGCAGGAGAAGCCAAAAGAACTAAAAATGACCTGTTCTATCTTTCTCTGGCAATGGCTGTAAAAGAAGGTAAAATGACTCTTGAAGATGTAAAAGATGTTCTCAATGACGCCTTCAAAAGCCTTATATTTGATAATCTTAAATCAATTAAATTTGTCGGCGACGGCACATACCTTGAATTTACAGATAAATACATTGAAATAAGACCCTCAGGTACAGATGCTAAAACAAAAGCTTACGGCGGCGGTTCTGATAAAGCAGTAATCGAAACTTACGCAAATAATCTGGGTAATTATTCCGGCGAAAGAACTGAATACCACAAAAAATTTATTGATGACAAGTTCTATAACGAAACAAAAGATAAAGCAATGGATTATTACCTGAAATTTGTGGACAAAGACGCTAATAATGAACCGTTTAAAATACCGGAATATAAATTCTAAAAAAGAACCCGCTTGCGGGTTCTTTAGTTAATAAGAAAATTTATTCAAGCGAATCTTATCTAGATTTAAAAGCAGATTTTTTCTGCAATATTCAGTTTTCATTGGAATATTTCTGTCATCCTTAACGTCAGATTGACCTGTGTGTTTCTATGTCATTACGAGGAGAATGCGAAGCATTCGACGTAGTAATCTCATTATTTATACAAATATTATGAGATTGCGACGCTCCATTCTGTCGCTCGCAATGACAGTTATTAGCTTGTGGATTGGATTTACGAGAACATGCTCCCTCCCTTGGGGGGGGGGGCATAAGAAGCTGAAAGGGTAGGAGGATAGGAAGATAAGCCTTTTGCCGTAAATAGCTTACCTTCTTATCTTCCTAACTTCTAAATCAGCTTGCCATCCTGCCATCCGGTCCTCCGTCTGCTAAACAGCCTACCTTCCTAATTTCTAAAACTACATCAGGATAATTGATTTTATACTGATATTACGTTAAAATTACTCTATGCAGGATAAAACTCTCGTTACAATTAAAGATTTGTATGTTGAATATCATTCCAATAGAGGTATTTTAAACAGAAAGAAAACTATTCACGCAGTTAACGGTGTTTCTCTAGATATCAAAAAAGGAGAAATTCTAGCAGTTGCGGGAGAATCAGGATGCGGGAAATCTACGCTTGCAAAAGCTTTAATACGGCTTGAGCCTGCAAAATCAGGTGAAATTCTGATAAACGGCAAAAACGTTCTCACTCTTGATAAAATTGATTTAAAAGAATTTAGGAAACATTCACAAATGGTCTTTCAAAACCCCTATGCAAGCCTTAACCCGAAAATGAAAATATTTGACATATTAAAAGAACCGCTTGAAATTAATACAGATTTTTCAAAAGAAAAAATTGAAGATATTATAAAAGAAAAGATTAAGCTTGTAGGTCTTGATGAAAATTGCCTTGAACTTTTTCCGCATGAATTTTCCGGAGGGCAGAGACAAAGAATTGCAATATCAAGAGCATTGGTGTTAAATCCTGAATTTATTATTGCCGATGAACCTGTTAGTGCACTGGATGTAAGTATTCAGGCTCAGGTTATTAATTTATTAAAAGAACTTAAAGAAAAATATAATCTCACAATAGTTTTAATTACACATGACATGAGTGTAATACAATATCTTGCAGACAGAGTTGCCATAATGTATCTTGGAGAAATAGTTGAATGCGCAAAGACAAATGATATATTCACAACACCTTTACATCCGTATACAAAAGCACTTTTGAGTTCTGTGCCGCAAATTAATAAAACAGGCAGAAAAATTATTCTGAAAGGTGATCTACCTTCTCCTGCCAATATTCCAGAGGGGTGTAAATTCCACACAAGATGCCCGAATGCTATGGAAAAATGCAAAACCTGCAAGCCTCAGGAAAAAGGATTTTCCCATAAAGTAAAATGTTTTCTGTATGAATAATCTGTGGTATAATCAGTTTATGGACAGAAAAATTATTACAACAAACAGAAAAGCATTTCACGACTACATAATTATAGAAAAATATGTAGCCGGAATTGTTTTGACAGGAACAGAAATTAAATCTATCAGAAAAAATGCAATTAATTTAAAAGACAGCTTCTGTAAAATTGAAGACAATGAAATTTTTCTGTATAAATGCCACATTTCTCCATACAAACAAGGGAACAGATTTAACCATGATGCGGAACGCGTCAGAAAATTATTATTAAACAAAAAAGAAATTCTAAAAATGCAAACTAAAGTAAAACAGGATAATTACACTATTGTTCCCCTGGAGGTATTTCTCTCGCATGGCTTTGCAAAAATAGAAATTGCACTTGCAAAAGGTAAAAAAGTTCATGACAAACGCGAAGATATAGCAAGAAAAGATCAAAAGCGGGAGATGGACAGAGCTGCGAAATTAAAATATTAAAAATGAAAGCATCCTGTAATTGAAAGAGAATTTTTGGGAGGTGTTATGAAGGTCGTAATTTTAGGCAAAGGCGAAATGCTCGCAAATTTAATTGAAGGAACACTTAATGCAAATTGTCAAATTGCCGGAGTATTCAGGTACGAAAGAACAGTAATACCACGCATGCTTCTTGATATACTTGATTTTTTCAAAAGTTCATCCGATGTAACACTGATAAAAAAATATAAATTACATGAAATAAAGTGTCATTCAGCAAATTCTGAAAAGTTTAAAAAGGAAATTTTGAAATTGAATGCGGATTTAATTCTTGTCGGAACCTGGCCTGAAAAATTAAAAAAAGAAATAATAGATTTACCTGTTATAGCATCCGTTAACGTTCATCCGTCATTTTTACCGAGATACAGGGGGCCAAATCCTTACCTGCAGACAATTTTGCATATGGAAAAAAGTTCCGGTATAACATTTCACCTTATGGATGAAAATTTTGACAAAGGAGCAATACTTTCTCAAAAAGAAATCGAAATCTTTCCCGGCGACACAGGAAAAGAATTAAAAGAAAGAACCGTTTATCAGGCCAGACTAATGTGTACTGAAATTTTGAATAAATTAAGGGAAGGCTTAATTATTCCTGTCAATCAAAATGAAAAAGAAGCAACATATTTCCCGAATATAAAACCTGATGATATAATGCTTAATTTTGCAAAAGAATCAGCAGAACAAATCCATGCAAGAATAAGAGCTTTTCATCCTTGGCTTCCATGCTATGTAACTTACAAAAATAAATATTTTATTCCTAATCCTTATAAACTTAAAATTTTAGATGAAGAGCATACAACAAAAATTTTACAAAAAAATAAAATAGCACATCCAAAAATCGGAGATATAATAAATACAAATTACAAATCTCGTTCGATAACTGTTATGTGCAAAGATTGGAAATCATTAAAAATGGTAGGGACTTATCTTTACGGATTTTTAAATAAACCTTTCACGCAGATGTATATTAAAAATTTGGATATACAACAAATACGGGATTAAATATTATGTTATGTTTATAATATAATATAGTTATGATGAACGTTCAGAACATTGTCGACAGAATAAGAGAAATCATGAACGATGAAACACTTATTCAACTTAAAGAAGAGTTGAATAGTTATCACGTTGCGGATTTAGCTGATATTTTCCAGTCGCTGAAACCTGAAGAAAGGCTTCAATGCTTCAAACTTCTGGAAATTGAAAAAGCTGCCGACTTAATGGAATATTTGCCCCCGCAGATGCAGGTTGAATTGCTGAGCGATATAGATGAAAATCTTGCATCCCAGATTTTAACACAGTTACCGCACGATGCTGCCGCTGATGTTTTAGGGGATATGGAAGAAGACGAGAGTGAAACTTATTTAGACAAACTTCCGCACAAATTTTCAGAAGAAGTAAGGGAACTTTTAACATACAACGAAGATACTGCAGGCGGTATTATGAACCCCTCTGTTTTAACAGTCAATTGTGAAATGAGTGTTCAAGATGTCTTAAATCATATAAGAATTAAAGCCGAACAGGATAATATGGAACTTTATTATGTCTATGTTGTCGATAAGCAAAACCATCTGCTCGGTGTTGTATCTCTCAGAAAACTTTTAACCTCCCCGACAAATCAAAAAGTTGAAGATATTATGATTTCGGATATTGTAAGGCTTCACGTTGATGATTACAGTGATTATATTATTGATGAGTTTATGAAATACCAGTACAATGCTCTGCCCGTTGTTGACCTGTATAACAGACTTAAGGGCATGATTACATGGGATGACGTACATGATTTGTTTGAAGAAGAAACTACAGAAGAAATTTATCAGTCATCAGGTATTTCAACAGAACTTGTAGATGAAGATGAAATTCTTTCAGGCAACATTTTAAATGCAATAAGAGCAAGGATGCCCTGGCTTTTTATAACATTGATCGGCGAATTTATTGCTGTAAATGTCGGGCACCATTTTGATCATACATTGCAGGCTTTACCGATAATAGCAATATTTATGCCGCTTCTTGCAGGTCTTGGCGGAAATATCGGAACTCAAAGCATTACACTTATGGTTCGCGGTCTTTCAACCGGGCAGGTAACTTTAAATTCTGCAATTCATCATATAATAAGAGAAGCAAGCATAGGACTTATAATCGGCGCAATATTTGGAGTTCTTGTTACTCTTGTATGCTGGGGCTGGCAGCATAGCAAAGAATTAGGCGCTGTTGTCGGATTTGCAATGACTGTTAATATGACAATGGCTACAATTATTGGTACATTTACACCGTTTGCACTCAAAGCAATGAAAGTAGATCCTGCAGTCGCATCAGGACCGGTTATTGCTACAACAATTGACGTATTGGGGCTGGCAATTTATTTTACGCTGGTATCAACTTTTTTAATCAAGGTTATGTAAAAGGTAAATTAATATGACAAACAATCAAAAAATTAGAAGAAGAGAATTAAATAGCAGATCAGACTCGTTTATAAAACATCAAAAACAATTAAGAGAAGAACGTTCATCTTTTGCAAAAGTTCTAATCGGAATGACTATTGTTTTTATAGGCGTAATATTAAGTATTTTTGTACTTGCTGATAATGAAGATTTTCTTGAAAAACATTTTGGAGAAGATTCTGTCATTACACAATTGTTTCAAAAACTTACAATAAGCAACGATAATAAAGAACACGCAGATTTTGCGCTTCCGTTCGGGCTTAGACGCCAGAATATTTTATTCTTGGGAGTTGATGCAAGCAACAATCCTAATGATTTGTGGACAGGTACAAGAACAGACACCATTATACTTTTAAATATAGATCCGCGTACAAAATCAGTTAACGCTCTTTCAATCCCTCGCGATAGCAAAGTTTATCTGCCTGGTGATAACGGTGTAAATAAAATTAACGCTGCACACGCAATCGGCGGAATTGAAATGACTAAAAAGACAATTGAAGATACGTTAGGTGTACATATAGACAGATACATTATGGTTCATGACGGCGCTGTTAAAGAAATTGTCGATGCAATGGACGGTCTTGATGTATATATTGAAAAACCTATGCATTATAATGATTACTCAGGACATTTGTTTATCAATTTTTCAAAAGGGAACCACCATTTAACAGGTCAGGAGGCTGTAGAATACTTAAGATTCAGACACGATGCACTGGGAGATATCGGCAGAACTCAAAGACAGCAATGGCTTTTGAGAAGTTTATTAACCAAACTTAAACAGCCTTCTACAATTACCAAAATTCCCGATATAATTTCCGTTGCAAAAAAATATGTGAAAACAGATATGTCTTTCTATGAAATGTCTCAATATGCAGGTCTTGCAAAGCATATAGATATGGATAAAATTGAAATTGCAATGCTTCCGGGTGCCCCAAATAAAAAAGGCTACATAAGCTACTGGATTTTAGATCCTGAAAAAACACAGGAAGTTATAAACAGAGTAATTTACCGCGACAGAACACCTGTTGAAGATATGGGGCAATTAAGCGCCAGTGTATTAAGCTCAAATTCAACACGCTCCAGTCAGGTAGAAGAAGCATTAAAAACAGCCGGTATTGAAATAAAATGCAGAGGGACGGCTTCAAGAGCTCATTCACAATTTATTGCACATTCATCCAAGATAACAAATGAATACTATAATCATCTTGCGAAAAACAATCCAGCTTTTGCAGGTTTGCAATTTGTATATGATCCTGTAAATTACTATTGCGGAGAGACAGACTTTACAATAATCTTATCAGGAGATTAAACTTCTGATTATATGTGCCTGTAGCTCAGCCGGATAGAGCGTTTCCCTCCGAAGGAAAAGGTCGTGCGTTCGAATCGCATCAGGCACAAAAAATAAATACCATGAAGGTATTTATTTTTTGTATTGTATAGCAGATAAGAATACAATCTGTGCGTTCGGCGTGAGCGAGCCGAGGGTGAAGGGATAAGTGATATAATTCTAAAAAAGAAAATTCCTAGGCACTTTAAATGCAAGTGAACAATATAATCGCATCAAACACGATAAAGAATCCCTCAGTATTTCAGGCTGATTTTTTATTGCAAAAATTTGATATAGAGCTGTATCCAGTCTTCTATTCACTGTTGGAATTACCGGTTTTAACTGTAAAAGAACACATGATTTGATTATTTTGTACAGATGGTTTGATTATTTTCGGCAACTTGGAGTATAAAACTTTTTTTAATTTATGATAATATGCCTCTAAGAGGTTGGAAGTTATAATGACAGATTTAACATTTGAAAAAGCGATTCAAGAATGTTGTGGTAAAGAGAAGCATTTATTACTAGGAAATGGATTTAGCATTAATTTTGATCCGAGTTTTAATTATCCGAATTTACTTTCTAGATCTAATTTGCATGTAAAAATAAAAGATATGGAGCACCTTTTGGCGGGGCGGCTGAAATTTGTATAAACAATCTTGAAAGATGTGTTAATTCTGCATTATACAGACTTTACGGTAACGATGAGGATTTGATTAACAGATTTTTAGAAGATACAGGAACAACTTTTAAAGACGGCAGATTAGAATATGATACTTTTGCAGTAAAAAGTTATACCCTTGTAAATATTTCCAACAAACTACAGGAAACATTAGACAGTAATTACAATAAACTTCTTGACGGAAAAACTCTTGAAGAATTCGAACTTGACTGCAAACAGTCATATAATCTCGCTTATGGAGCAGAACATGGCAGCAGGCTTGCACAGGCATTTGTAGAAAGTCAGATGAAAGGTGTTCAATATATTAAAACAGGCGTGCAGGGTGTCGGAATGCTTTTATTAGTTGCAGGTCAGCTTATCCCTGTGGGAGGTCAGGCAGCATCAGCTATGGTCTTAAGCGGACTTGGTACTGCAACGTTTGGCGGCAGTGCTGTTCAATTAACCGAAGATTTAAGCAAAGCCGGCGGAATGACTGACGAAGATAAGCAGGCTATAACAAAAGAACTTGTAGTTTCAACAGCTTTATTAACGGCAGGAGCTGGAATTGGCAAAATGTCATCTCTTGCATACAGTGAACTTGTAATGGCGAATTGTCCGAGATTAATAGCACTTTCCGCCAAAATCGGTGCGGATGCAACAATGAGTCTGCTTGCAGACTGGGTTATTACAGGGCAGGTTGATTTAACCTCAGAAGGTATTTCACAGCTTATTCCGATTGTTACGGGGATATTAAAGACTAAGGGGGCAATGTACACTTATGTAAGCCGTAAATTACACGAAATAAGTGATCCTGAAAGTTTAAAATACTGGGATGCAAATCCTGAAAAACTTACCGAACTTGTTCAGATATTATCTAAAAATCA